>JASFRP010000073.1:0-9437 GCA_050114895.1 Gemmatimonadota bacterium | reverse complement strand
GATGGGGTGTCCATCGCATGGGCCGTTACGGAATACCTTCACGAACGGATCGGAGCGAAGACGATATTTGCCACCCATTATCATGAGCTCACGCAGCTGGGAGATCTCCTTCCCCGAGTCAAGAACCTGAATGTCGCCGTCAGGGAGGTGGGAGAAGACATCGTGTTCCTCCGCCGCCTGGAGGAGGGTGGAGCGGACCGATCCTACGGGATTCAGGTGGCCCGCCTGGCAGGCATCCCGAGGGATGTGATTCAGCGGGCCCGGGAGCTTCTGGTGGAGCTGGAGGGGACGCATTCCGGAGGTGGCGAGGGGCTGGGGAGACGGGGTAGGCACAGGCCCCTTTCCGAGCCCCCACCCGACCAGCTCTCCCTTTTCGGCGGGTCTCATCCCGTTCTGAAACGGCTCAGTGAGTTGGAAGTCGAGCACATGACACCACTGGAGGCAATGAACGCCCTGGCTTCCCTCAGGGGTGACCTCCTGGGTGTGAGGAAGGGGGACGAATGATGGAGTGTCGCACACGGATGAGGTATGTGCCTGGCGCCGGGCTTCCCGGGACCGATGCCCCGATCCCGGGGGTTCTGACCCGATTCGCTTCGATTGCCCTTTCCGTGGCCTGCTTCGTGGTTCCCGCCGTTGGGTGCGGAGGAGGAGACGAGATCCAAGAGCCCACCCCCCTCTATGGGGACGTGCCCATCGATTACCCCCTGGACCTCTGGGACGCGAATGTGGAAGGGGTGACCCTCCTCCGGGTGAGAGTGACGGAGATGGGGGTCGTGGACAGCGTGGAAGTGCTTGAGGGCAGCGGATATCCAGCCTTCGACTCCGCCGCCGTCCGGGGGGCCCTGAACCTCCGCTACAGCCCCGCCCGGAAGAACGGAGAGCGAACCACCGTCTGGGCCAAGGTGCCGGTGCACTTTGCCAAGGACGAATCCTAGGGTGTGGCCGCACAACCTCTGCTTGCTCTCCCACCCGGCGCAGGGTGGGCGGCCTCCTCCCTCACGGCCCGAAACTTGTACGGTATGAGATCCGGAGGTGGATTTCGGGGTGATCGATGAGGGAGAGGAGATCAGGATGAAGATCGCCGTTCTCATGGGAGGCGTCTCCGAAGAACGGGAGGTATCGCTGGCCTCCGGGGCGCAGGTGGCCCGGGCCCTGCGGGAGGCAGGCCATCATGTCTTCGCCGTCGATACCTCCCGGGGCGTGCTCACCAGCGGGGAGGAGGAGGCGCTACTGGGTGCGGGGATCGAGAAGCCCGAGACTCGGGCCCTCAGCCGGGATCTCCTTCGAACCGGGGATACGGCGGCACTTACGAGGGATCCACGGGTTGCCGGGACGGATGTGGTCTTCCCTGCACTCCATGGGGGGAGCGGAGAGGACGGGACGATCCAGACCCTCCTGGAGTTGGCGGGAATGGCCTTCGTCGGGAGTGACCGGGTGGCCTGCGCGTTGGCCATGGACAAGGACCTTTCCAAGAGGCTTCTGAGGGATGCGGGGATCCCCACCCCGTCCTGGGTCACCGTCCGGGGGAAAGCAGAAGGGGAGAGCCGTCTGGGGGAGGTGGTGGAGGCGTTGGGGTTCCCGGTCATCGTGAAACCTCCGTCCGGCGGATCCACCCTGGGCCTCACCCTTGCCCATGACGTAGAAGAGCTCACCGAGGGCTTGGAACTGGCCCTGGAGTTCGAGGAGAGGGTCCTCTTCGAGGCGTATGTCCCGGGAAGGGAGCTAACGGTGGGCATTCTGGGAGGCGAGGCCCTTCCCGTCGGGGAAATCATCCCGGAGCACGAGCTCTTCGACTACGAGTGCAAATACCGACCGGGGATGGCTCGGGAGATATTCCCCGCCGACCTCGCGAGCTCCACCGCGACCGCCGTTCAGGAGCTTGCCCTTTCCGCCCACCAGGCGCTGGGGATGAGGGACTTCTCCCGGGTGGATTTCATTCTGGACGGGAATGCGGTGCCCTGGTGCCTGGAGGTGAATGCCCTCCCGGGCCTCACGGCGAACAGCCTCCTCCCGAAGGCCGCTCTGGCTGCCGGGATCTCCTTTCCGGCCCTCTGCCACCGCCTTGCGGAGATGGCTCTGAAGCGGGAGGGAAAGAAGGAGAAGCACCGGTGAGATGGACTGCGCGTCGTTTCGGAACCCCTCTGGTGGGGTGGGGGTTTGACGGGGTGCGGGGTTAGTTTTCAACTGGAAGGGGGGGCGAGCTCGGTAGGCCCCCGATGACCTGGAGGTTCTTCGTTCGGATGCGGTACGCCACCTACCAAGCACCACTCGGTTTCGCTCTCACTCCCTGGGTGAAGCGACTGCTTCTGGCCAACGTGGTCGTCTTCTTCCTGGCGATGGTCATCGGACCGGACCTGGTCAACCGGTGGTTCGCTTTTGCCCCCTCCGCCATCCTCACCCGCCCCTGGGGTGTCTTCACATACATGTTCCTGCACGGGGGCTTCTGGCACCTCTTCTGGAACATGCTGATCCTCTTCTTCTTCGGCCCTCCCCTCGAAAGCCGCTGGGGCTCCAAGGCCTTCCTGAAGTACTACTTCGTGTGCGGTCTCGGGGGCGTTGCTCTGAGCTTCCTCTTCGTGCCGAACTGGATCATTGGAGCCTCTGCGGCCCTCTACGGTCTGATGTTGGCGTTCGCCATGACCTGGCCCAACGCACCCATCTATATCTGGGGGGTCTTTCCGGTAAAGGCGAAGTGGTTGGTGGGGTTTCTCTTCGTGGTAAGCGTGTTCAACGCCTTCGGCGGCACCGGAGGAGGAATCGCCCATTTTGCCCATCTGGGTGGGGTCATCACTGGATTCCTCTACCTCAAGAGCGAGTGGAGGCCCGGGATTCCCCGGAAGGGGAGGTCGGGACACGTGCGGGTGCGTCGAATGGCCATCGTACCCCGGGAGGATGCGGAGAAGAAATCCGGGGGCCGCACCAGGACGGATGGAGTCTGGTCGGGACGGGAGGACGTGGTCCTGGACGAAGTGGACCGGATCCTGGACAAGATATCCGCTCATGGGATGTCCTCTCTGACGCCTGAAGAGCGGAAGGTCCTGGACGAGGTTTCCCGGAAGCACCGATCGAACTGATGGGCCTGCCCGGAGCCGGTTCCTGGAGGTCGCCGGACCGGGCCGCTGGGGTGTGGACCCTCATCCGGGATTCCACGACACCCTCCGTCGCTCGACATCTTGTGGCCTCTCTTCGGATTGGCTAGATCATGCGCCGGGTGGAGGAACTTCCTTCGGAAGTAGACGCCCGGCGCGGATCATGAAGGACTTCACTGGGTTCGAGGACCCCGAAGCGAATGCCAGGATATCGAGGGGCAGCCCCGGAACGGGGCAGGGCCTCCTGATCGGAGAGAAGCCATGAAGATCGTGCTGTTGCTTTATCTGGAAGAGGACGGACCCGCCGTCACGAAGCTCCTGGCGGATCAGGGGGTAAACGCATACAGTCGCCTCCCCCTGGAAGGCCACGGGGCCGGGAAGGCGGGGGGATGGTATGGGGACATCGCCACGCACAGCTCGAAGATGATCTTCACCATCGTGTCCGACGAGGAGGCGGTGTCGGTTATGGAGGCGGTCAAGGGGGTTTCGGTGCAAGACGCGGGACACCCCATCCATGCCGCTTTGTTGCACTTGGAGGCCTGGGTCCACTCCTCCCCCTGAAGGGGCGATCCCGGGATAGGGCTTGACTCGTTCACCGGATCCGGCGAGACGGATACGTCCCGCGGGGGATCCACGGTGTATACTCTGGATGGGACTGCACTCCATGTCTGCGAAGACTCCCGCCGTTCGCCCCTCGGGGCTCCTTTCCCTGGTATTCCTCTCCTTCTCGGCCTGTGCCGGATCCTCGCGACCGGCGCCCATGCCGGCGCCGTCGGCCCCACCGGCGGAGAGGCCCGCTGCCGAGCCGGCTCCCGTCGTGGAGCCCGTCTCCGATCCGGCACTGGATACCGTACGTGCAGGGGCCTTCGACAATGGGAAGATGTGGACGTTCGAGTACCCGCCAGTGGACTATCTCCGGGACACCTATGGCTTTTCTGCCGACGCGGCGTGGTTCGAGAAGGCCCGATTGGGTGCCCTTCGGATTCCGGGTTGTACCGCCTCCTTCGTTTCCCCGAATGGTCTTGTGATGACGAACCATCACTGTGCCCGGGAGAGTATCGAGCAGGTGAGCCGGGAGGACGAGGATCTGGTGGCAGACGGCTTCTACGCTGCGTCCGTCGAGGACGAGCGCCCCATCGAGGACTACTATGCCGATCAGCTCGTGGAGATCCGGGACGTGACGGATCGGGTCTATGCCGCCCTGGAGGGAGTCGAGGGGACCGAGGCCCGAGCTCAACGCCGGGCGGATGTCCAGGACGAGATCGTGTCCGAGGTCACCGAGGAGTTCGGAGGCGAGGACGGCGGCTACAACGTCGAGATGGTGGAGCTCTATGCCGGCGGGCGGTATTCCGTCTACATCTTCCGGAGGTATACCGACCTCAGGTTGGTCATGTCTCCGGAGCTGCAGATCGCCTATTTCGGGGGGGATTGGGACAACTTCACCTACCCCCGGTACGATCTGGACATGAGCTTCTACCGGGTCTACGACGAGAACGGTGAGCCTCTTCGCACCGATCACTACTTCCCGTTCAGCCCGGAGGGGGTGTCGGAAGGGGACCTGGTCTTCGTCATCGGGAACCCGGGAAACACGACCCGTCTCCAGACCGTGGCCCAGCTGGAGTACCGACGGGACGTCGAAGACCAGGCGATCCTCGATCTGCTCCGCACGCGCACACCGATCCTGGAGGAGTACGCCGCAGACCATCCGGAGCAGGCCCGGGAAATGGATCTCCGAAACACCATCTTCAGTTGGCTGAACTATCTCAAGAGCCAGACCGGGGTGGTGAAGGGGCTCCACGACCCGGTGATCATGGCGAAGCGACGGGACCACGAGAGGACGTTCCGGGCGGCCATCGACGCGGATCCCAGCCTACGGGAGCGGTACGGGGACCTCATTCCCAGGATGGCCGAGCTTCAGGACGTGAAGAGGGAGAGGGCGCCCCAGCTCTCGGCGTTCCTTGCTCTGGGAAACGAAACGCTGGGCTCCAGCACGGTGGGAAGGGCTCTGACCGCCTTCCAGTACCTGTCGGCCCAGTCCCAGGGGGCCCCGGCGCCGATGCTGGACCAGCTCCGGGACGCTCTGCTGGCGATCCCGGAGCAGCCGCGGGAGATCAATGAGGGGCAGATGGCCCAGCGTTTTCAGGACTTCGTCAGGAACTACGGACCCGATGATCCCTTCGTGCAGGGGGTCCTGGAGGGGAGGTCTCCGGAGGGGGCTGCCTCTTCGATTCTGAGTCGCTCCGTGCTGGCGGATTCCGCCTCCACGGCCAGGGCGATGGAAGAAGGCACTCTGTCCATGAACGATCCGGCAGTGCAGCTGGCCCAGTCCCTGATCCAGCAGCTGGTACTGGCCCAGCAGGTGCAGCAGGAGGTGCAGCCCGAGGAAGCGGAGATTGCCAGCGCCATCGGCAGAGCCAACTTCGAAGTGTACGGCACGGATGTGCCTCCGGACGCAACCTTCTCACTCCGGATCGCCGATGGGCTCGTGGCGAACTACGAGTACAACGGAACGCTGGCCCCCGTGAACACGACCTTCTACGGGTTGTATGATCACTATTACTCCTACGGCCCTGGAACCGACTGGGACCTCCCGGCCCGCTGGATCACTCCACCGGACGGGTTTGATCTCTCGACCCCCGTCGACTTCATCAGCACGGCCGACATTATCGGCGGGAACTCCGGGTCTCCCGTCATCAATCGCGACCACCAGATCGTAGGGCTGATCTTCGACGGGAACATCGAGAGCCTCCCCGGCGACTACATCTACCTCCCGGAGCGCAACCGGGCGGTGGCTGTGGATGCCAGAGGCATTCTTGAGGCTCTGGATGAGGTCTTCGAGGCCGACCGACTGGTCCTGGAGATCACCACCGGGGTGTTCGCCCGGACGGAGGCCGAAGCCGACGCCCGTCGTTGAGGGAGGCGGTTTCGGTCAGAGCTGTCGATCTCCCGTGAAGTCCGGGCGCCCCCGGGATGGCGACCGGCGGATCGAGCGAACCCCGACCACGGAAAGCGGAGGAACGTGCCATGCGGAAGACCATGCCGACAGGAATCGTCGCTGCCCTGGTGGTAGGTACCTGGGCCTGCGCAGGCACCCCGGGCCCCGGGGATACCGGATACCCGTTCAACCTTCTGGGAGACTATGCCGGGGAGGTCGTGGTGGAGGGGATGGCCTTCTCCTTCGAGATGGGTATCCAAACCCATTCCGGAGGGAGCTTCGACGGAACCTACGTGGTGACGAGTCCCATCAGTACGTCCGGCCCTCTGGTGGGAACGATCGTTGCCGACACGGCTCGTTTTTCTCTGGACTACCTGAACCCTACGGACGGATGTGGTGGAAACCTGGACGCAACGGGGACGGTGGAGCCGGGGGGTGGTTCTCTCGCCGGTCGAGTCAGGGTGAACGACTCCTGCAACGGTTACCTCTCCGGGACGTTCTCGGTCGCCCGGAGTGGTGGATGACTCCGTAGGGAAGACCCCGTTCCGGAAGTGCCCCTTACCTGAAGGCGCCGGTCGGGAGACCGGCTCCCGTCCCCGGAGATCCCTTTCCCGCGGCGAACCGGGGCCTGTGGCGCCTGGCCACCCCCCGTGCCCCTGCCTTTTCCCGCCTTTCCTCGTCCTTGACCCTTTCCCCCCCCCTCTCTAGAATCCGGTCCCACTTTGGTTACTGGATTGTGATCCCGTTCAGGAGGCAGCATGGCGGCATCGGGAAGAGAATACACCACGGAGCAGATCCGGAACGTGGCCGTCCTCGGGCATGGCGGGTCGGGAAAGACCACCCTCATCGACGCGATCTGCTTCGCTTCGGGCACCTCCCGCAGAAAGGGGAGTGTCGAGGAGGGCCATGTCCTCACCATGACCACTCCGGAGGAGCTCGATCACGGAATCTCCATGCAGACGACGCCGGCATACGCCGAGTTCATGGACGTGAAGGTCAACCTCCTGGACACTCCGGGCTATCTGGATTTCGCCGGTGATGCCATGGCGGCGGTTCGCGTAGCGGACGCAGCCGTCATCGTGGTAGGGGCGACCTCCGGCGTCGAAGTCGGGACGGAGGTCGTGTGGAGGTACGTGGAAGATCGGAAGATCCCCCGGATGTTCTTCGTGTCCATGATGGACAAGGAACATGCCGATTTCGACAAGGTGTACGCGGATATCAAGGAGCGCCTCGCGTCCAACGTCGTGCCGGTGGAGATCCCCATCGGCGCGGGAGACGACTTCCAGGGGATCATCAACCTCTTCAGTGAGAAAGCCCACTTCTACGAGGCCGGGACGGCAACCGGTGAATACAAGGAGGGTGAGGTTCCCGAAGATCTCAGGGGCCAGTTCGAGGAATGGGAAATGGAGCTGATGGAAACCGTCGCCACCACCGACGAAGCGCTCCTGGAACAGTACCTGGAAGGAGAGACCATTTCCCGGGGGCAGGCCGTGGAGGCTATGGCGGCCGGGATGGCGCGGGGGGAGATCATCCCCCTCTTCTGTGGCTCGGCGAAGAAGAGTTACGGGATGAAGGCGTTCCTGCGGAAGATGGTGGAGTTATTCCCCCATCCAGGACAGATGGGCCCCGAGAAGGCGAGGCGTCCCGGACTGGATCAGGAAGTCGATCTGGTGGCCGAGGACGGAGGGCCCACGACGGCTCTGGTTTTCAAGACGGCCACCGAACCCCACGTGGGAGAGCTCTCCTTCTTCAAGGTCCTCAGCGGGGTGGTGGAGAATGGGATGGAGCTCAAGAACGCTGAGCGGAACGCGACAGAGAAGCTCAACCACCTGAGCGTTCCCATGGGGAAAGAACGGCTGGAGGTTTCCCGGCTCCACGCGGGGGATATCGGCGTGGTCGCCAAGCTGAAGGGCACGCACACGAACGACACCCTTTCGGCCATCGATCGACCGATGGTCGTCCAGGGCGTCAGCTTCCCCAAACCCGACATCTCGGTGGCGATTCATGGTGCGTCCCGGGCCGATGACGATAAGCTCGGGGAGGTACTGGCCAAGATCCACGAGGAGGAGCCCACCTTCCACCACGAGTTCAATGCGGAGCTGGGCCAGACCATATGCCGTGGGTTGGGGGAGCTCCATCTCAACGTCCAGTTCGAGCGGATGAAGCGGAAATACGGGGTCACCGTCGAGACGGAGGCTCCGAAGATCGCCTATCGGGAGACCATCACGAAGACCGCTGAGGGACAGGGCCGTCACAAGAAGCAGTCCGGAGGGCGCGGCCAGTTCGGGGACTGTTACATCCGGTTGACGCCGAAACCCCGGGGCGACGGGTATGAGTTCGTCGACTCCATCAAGGGTGGCGTGATCCCCAGCAAGTACGTCCCGTCCGTGGACAAGGGCATCCAGGAGGCGGCCTCCAGGGGAATCCTCGCTGGATTCCCGATGGTGGATTTCAGCGCCGAAGTCTACGACGGATCCTACCACTCGGTGGACTCCTCGGACATCGCGTTCAAGCTGGCCGGCTCCATCGCCTTTCAGAAGGTGGCCCAGGCGGCCGGGCCCGCGATCCTGGAGCCCATCATCGAGGTCTCCGTCACGACCCCGGACGAGTTCATGGGGGATGTCACCGGCGACATCACGTCACGGCGAGGAAAGGTCATGGGCATGGATTCGGATGGTGGCCGCACGACCATCAGGGCGAGAGTGCCCGAGGCAGAGCTCTACAAATACGCCGCCGCCCTTCGCTCCATGACCCAGGGGCGCGCTCACCATACCCGTAAATTCGTCGGGTACGAGCCGGTTCCCGGCGACGCCGCGAAGGCCATCATCGCGGAGGCTAAGAAGGAAGACGAATAGGGGAAGGCCGGAGGGGGCATCCATCGGGGCCCTGGAGCCCCGGTCTCTCCCGCTTGCATCGACCCCGCCGCCGCCGGGCTCCCACCCGGCGGCGGTCTTTCGTATCATTCACAGTTCCCGGTTGGACTCGCCCCCGCTTCCAGGGAGGGGGCTGCAATGAGGATCGGAGGAATTCGTGGCCGGACACAGCAAATGGGCGCAGATCAAGAGGAAGAAGGCGGTCACGGACGCCAAGCGTGGACAGATGTTCACCAAGTTGATCCGGGAGATCACGGTAGCAGCCCGATCGGGAGGAGGGGAGCCCAGCTTCAACCCCCGGCTCCGTTTGGCCATCGACACCGCCAAGGCCGCCAACATGCCTGCGGACAACATCGACCGGGCCATCAAGAAGGGGACGGGAGAGCTGGAAGGGGTCAGCTATGAAGAGGTCACCTACGAGGGATACGGACCCGGGGGCGTGGCCCTCTATATCGAAACTCTCACGGACAATCAGAAACGCACCGTTGCCGACATCCGACATCTCCTGGACCGGGCCGGAGGAAATCTGGGCACCAGCGG
>JASFRP010000072.1:0-9516 GCA_050114895.1 Gemmatimonadota bacterium | reverse complement strand
GGTTCGTTCCAGGCATGACGGTGGCCAGGACGTCCACAAGAGTCCCCGGGAGCGTGAACCCGGCCACGCCGATGACTTCGTCCACCTCAACGCTGACGGCTCGGTACCCGGCGGGGATCGTGATAGGGAGCCCTCCACCGGCCTCCTTCAGAGCCAGCTTCTCATCCAGGAGCGGCTCGTTTCGCCGGACCTCCCCGATCACGCCTCTCCCCACCACCTCTCCGGGTTGGGAGAAGAAGCCATCCGGGAGATTCCCGGAGGGCCAGTCGATGATCTCCAGGTCTTCTCGGGTGAGGATGGTCCCCGTCGCCAGGTCTCTCCCGGCCACGACGATCTGAGTGCCTTTCAACTCCTCCGCCTTCAGCGGTGCCGGTTCCTCGCTGACGTACACGAGGGCCAGGTATCCCGCAAGAAGGCCCGAGGCGAGGCCGCCGGAGAGAGTGATCCAGACTCGTGCGTTCTTCATTTGGACTTCCGTGAGCCGGGGTTCATTCGTTGCGCATCACAAAGCTCGATCGGAGCGTCACGGAACGTTTGCCCGTGGACAGCTCCAGGAGCGGTGCGAGAAAGGGGAATTCGAAGGGATAGCGCAGCTCGATCCTGGCTGGGCTTCCGGTTCCGGTCTTCCATCCGTCGAGGGACACCTGCACCAGGGATGGATCCATGGAGGCAAGGCTGAGGGATTCTTCAATCCGTTGGTACATCTCCTCCTGGGAGAACGTCGGATTGTCCACCACCGCTGAACGCAACGCTTCTCTGGCCGTGTTGGTCAGGACCTGGTGCGCGTTCCAGGCTCTGGAGAACTCTACTACGCCCAGGATCAGCAAGAGGAGCGCAGGCGTCACCAGGGCGGTTTCCACCAACGCCTGCCCGGACCGGTCCCGCAGGCGGAAAGCGCGATTCGTGAAGCATCTGTGCCGGATCTTCATGAGAGGTTGACCCCGCGGAGGATCCTTCCGTCCCGAAAGCCAGGGGCCACTCGGAGGGAGAGGACAGGGAAGAAGGTGAGCTCCATGGAAGAGGTCGGTTTGAGGGAAAGGTCACCACCACCGCGTCATCCGGGCAGGGAAACCCGGGGGTGCCGAAGCACCCCCGGCGGCTCCCACCCGTGCCGGACCAGTGATCAACCGCCCGGCTGGTAGCTTCCCTCGGGAGCTCCGTCCAACACGTCCACGATGCGGTCGAATACCCGACCAATGGCATCACGGAAGACAATCAACACGGCGATCAAGCCGATGGAAATCAGCGCCAGGACCAGGGCATACTCCGTAAGACCCTGTCCGGACTCGTCATTCCAGAACCGCTTCAGAAGGTCCATCATGGTGCTATCCTCCGGCCTTTCGGCCACCCGAGGGTTAGGCTTCCCCGCCGGCGCTCCGGCGTGGGGCTGGAACCGTGAGGCACCGGTGCAAATCTGCCCGAATTGTTGAGCTGAATTGTGGCGCCACGGTGGCGATGGGAGTGCAACCGATGTGCCGAAGAGGCGGGAGGAAGGTGATGAACGTAGCTAACTATCTGTGTAACAACGACTTATTTAACAACCTTGCGTTTTGCACGAAAGTGATGCGAAGTGCAAGAGGGCAATCAAGACGGCAAACGGGTGCCGTGAGCGGCAATTTTTTTCCGCTTTCGTCGGCTGAGGTGGAGGGGGATCCCTCCCGGTCCCGCCGGGCCAGGTGGAGCCCACGGTGGGCGGCATTCGGGAGGAGCTCCCCCTCACCCTCCGGCATCGCTCCGAACCCTGAGGAGAGGGGACCCAGGCTTCCTACACGGCATCTCCGTTCAGAACCTACACCACCCGCACCAGGTACTCCAACGGGGGCCGGTCCACGGTATTCTGGCTCGTGTATTTGAACTGAAGGACCCCGTCCGAATCGACGATGAGGACCGTGGGCACGTTCTGCTCCGCGTCGTTCCCACTCCAACCCGTTGTGAAGAAGCCCAGGCCCTCGGAAAGGGAGTGATCGGCATCCACCAGGATCGGGAACGGATTCAGCACGTGTCCCACTGTCGCCGAGAAAGTCTTGGGATATGCCCGCCTCGAACGTTCCATTCGAGCCCGTCCTGCGTCGTCGAGGGTCCCGGGATCCGGAGGGTTCTTCCAGTCCTCGATGTCCTGAAGAAGCTGGGGATAGGCGTCGAGCCACTCCTGCACTTTCGCCTCAGGGTACGGGAGGACATAGAGGATCTCGAGATTCTCCCGGGTGCGGAAGCTGGTCTCCGTCTCGTACCGAGCCAGCTCTGCGTGCTGGTACGGGCACACGTGGCACCAGCTGTCGGGTCGGGACAACCCCCGGGGAAAGACAATCATGACGTTCTTTCCCCGAAGCTCCGAGAGGCTCAACTCTCCATCCTGGAATACGGGAAGGGTGAAATCCGGCATTGGAGAGCCGACGGTCACCGGACCCAGCGCCTGGGCCTGGGCCGGAGTCCCGAAGGCCACGGAAAAAAGGAGGGAGAGAAGAGAGAAACCACGCACCCTGACGGGAAACCGGTACATGGGGTCCTCCTTGCGTTGATCGATTCGCTTCCATGAGAATCGGTGGATCCGCCGCCGGAAGAAACTGCCGGGACCCCTTCCGCCCCCGCGCCATCCACCCCCGTTTCTCCCCGAACCCCGTCCCTTGGGGTGCCAAGACCGGCATCCCGGAACCGGAACTACCTGAGTCCCCGGGGGTTTGTCAGGTCGAACCCAGATTTCCAGAAAGGTTGGCTCCCCGTGTCCGTTCGCGCCCTCATTGTCTTCAGCTCGGTTTCGTGCTGCCTTCTCTCCCCCTCCCAGCGTGCCGCAGGTCAGGTCTCCCCACCGGAGACCCAAGTGGCATCCGCACTCCTGGCGGCACCGGAGGAGCAGCGTTCTCAGGCAGCGGTCCTGGGCTATGACCCCTCGGGGAAGCTGCTCAGACTCAAACCCGGGGAAAACGAGCTGATCTGTCTCGCCGACGACCCGAAGGAGAATGGATTGTCCGTCGCCT
Source organism: Gemmatimonadota bacterium (assembly GCA_050114895.1). GTDB lineage: Bacteria > Gemmatimonadota > Gemmatimonadetes > Longimicrobiales > Gaopeijiaceae > JASFRP01. Next base: position 6,541 of record JASFRP010000072.1, on the reverse strand, counting down.
GTTACCATGAGTCCCTGGAGCCCTACATGGCGCGGGGCCGGGAGCTCAGGAGCCAGGGGATCAGCGATGCGACGGCTCGGAACGAGATCCGCTGGAAGGAAGCCACGGAGGGAACGTTGTCCATGCCGGAGGCTCCGGCCACGCTCTACGTCCTCACGGGCTCCGAGTATGACGCGGAGACGGGGCAGGTGAAGGACCCGTACCTCCGCTTCGTCGTCTATGTGCCCTGGGCAACCGTAGAATCCACGGGGCTTCCTGCCCGGCCCCTGAGCCCTGGTAGTCCGTGGCTGATGTATCCCGGCACCGCGGGAGCTCACATCATGATCTCACCGCCCAAGCTCCCTGGCGGTTGATGGCCGGAGTCGGGTTGGGGGGTGTCGATGAAGAGGAGCCGACTGCGATGGGCGACCGCCGCCTGAATCCGCCTCAGTTCAATCTCATCCCCCCGGATTGAGGCCACCCCCAAGGGGGGGAATCCCGCCTCGGGACGAGACGCCAGGCCTCAATAAGACCACCACGGCGTGGTGGTACCCTCCGGTTTGTGCCTCAGACCGTACATCGCCATCTCCTTCAAGCGCTCGGCCGTGGTCACCGGACCGCTCCAGCAATGGGGCTTGCCATCCCCGTACATGAAGAAGCCGGGATAGTGGGGGTCGGACGTGGTCTTCATCCAGGCCTCCATCTGGTAGACGGCCTGCTCCAGGCGGTAGGTGTCCATATCTCCGATGTAGACATGGATCTTGTCCTGAATCTTGGGGGCCAGCCAGGACCAGTTTCGCTTCATGTACTCCAGGAGGTCGTAGTTCTCCCTCCAGTACTGGGAAACGCTGTGGTCGATCTCGCCGGTGCGCTTGTCGAAGAGAGGCTTGAAATACCCATCCTCCCCCACCGGGCCGAACACTGCAGACCAGATGTCCAGCTGCTCGCCACTCCGACCCCTGGTCCCCTTGGCAAGCTCATAGTAGTTCCGCTGCCGGGACGTCATCCGCATGGTTCCGTCCACGTCCCGGGAGTTGACGGTTGGGACCTCTCTCCACCCCCGGACCTTGTAGAAGGCATTCGCGTCCTCGTAGACGTTGATCCCTTCGACGTTGGTGAAGGTCACCGGGTCCGGACAATAGGACCACACCCCTCCGAAGAAATCCGGGTGGAAGAGCTGAAGTGCCAGCGCCTCCCACCCCCCGGTGGAGCCTCCGTCCAACCACCGGGCCCATGGCTGTCGGATGGTCCGGAAACGCCGCTCGACCTCTGGGATCAGCTCCTGCAAGATGGCATCCCCGTAGGGCCCGACGTTTGCCGAGTTCACCGCGTAGGAGTCGTCGAAATACGGGGTGGGGTGCTGGAACGTCACCACGATGATCCGGGGGAAATCGTCTCGGATCCACTCCTGGTGAAGCTCGCTGCCCTCCCGGAAGCGGAGAGGCGGTCCGGAGGAGAAGTGGCCCTGGTTGTACAGGACCGGATAGGAGATGGTGCTATTTTCGTAATCCCGGGGCAGGAGGATCGTGGCCCCCAGGTACATCGGCTGCCCCCAGAACTCCGTCAGGAGCGGGCTCTGGAACCGAAAACGACGGACCCATTCCGTGTCCTCCGGCATCTCGATGGGGGGGATCACGTTCCGGGCCACGAGCTCGACCTCGAATCCCTGCTCAGGATCCAGACGGACCTGCTTCACCTCGCTGTACAGGTTCCCCGGAGAACGTTGGAACGCCTGACCCTCCCACTGGTCGTCGTGCATCCAGAGGATGTGACCGTCGGCCCGGGGGAAACGAGTGTACACGTTCACCACGGCCTGAACGTAGTACTCTCCCGCAGGGAGCCCCGCGAGGCTCTCCAGGGGAGAGCCCAGGTCAGTCTCGTCGATGACCGCCCACTGGCCCGGTTCCAGTCCGTCGACATCCCGACCGAAAAAGGGAGTGCCTTCCCGGCCTACCTGAAGGCGAGGCTCCCGCTCGTCGGTCAACGAGATCATCACGAAAACCCGCCCGGTGACGGCGGATGGATGTGCATCGGCCGGAAAGCTCACCTGGAATCGGGTTCGCGACGGCTCCTGGGCCCTCGCGGTGCCGAAGACCGGGAGGGAGAGCAAGCCGAGGATCACCCCGTTCAGGAGACCTCGTCTCCGACGCGGGTTGGGGCGGTTCGAGGTCCCCTTCGAGACCTCCGAGGGGGCTGGGAACGGGTGGCGGACACGGCGGCATCTCATGGTGGAATCCCGGGTGTTGAAGGATCGTGAGCTGGAACGGCACCCCGGCCAGGGGACCGGTTTCGGGTTCCGGGGAAACTCCCGGCCTAATGAAGCCCTCAGGCCGACGTTGGGCAAGGAGTGGGCGGGGGTCCGATCCCAACGGCCACGGGACCGGAGCGGCACGAAGATTGCCGGTACACAGGAGCGGTTTCAGCCCTGATTTCTGACCCGATTTGGAGGCCAACGTCATGTTCATCGGCGTCCCGAAGGAGATCCACCGGCACGAGCACCGGGTTGGGCTCACTCCATTCGCCGTATCGCAGCTGACCGCGGAGGGCCACACGGTCTTCGTGGAGAAGGGGGCGGGGGAGGCCGCCTTCTTTACGGACCGGGATTTCGAGGAAGCGGGGGCCCAGATCGTCTACGGCCGGGAGGAACCCTACCATCGCTCCGACCTGGTTTGTCGAGTGGGAAGGCCCTCCACGGAGGAGCTGGACCTTCTCAAGCGGGGGGGCGTCATCGCGGCCTTTCAGCACCTGGCCGTGATTCCCCGGGAGAACGTGGACCGGTTCCTGGCAGCCAGGTCGACGCTCATCGGGTACGAGATCATCCAGGACGACTTCGGCGATTTCCCCGTGCTCAACCCGTTCAGCGAGATGGCCGGTCAGATGGCCCTTCCCCTGGCGGCGCACAATCTTCAGACGGAGCAGGGCGGCAGGGGAATTCTGGTGGGGAACGTTCCGGGCGTACCGCCCGCCACGGTCCTCATCCTCGGGGCCGGAACCGTGGGCACCGTGGCAGCCCGCTCCGCGCTGGGGGTGGGGGCCCACGTGCTGGTGGTGGACGATGACATGAACAAGCTCCGGGCCCTGAGCCGAGAGCTCATCGGACGCCCCGTCACGGCGATCTGCACGGAGGAGCGGCTGGGTCGGTACTCGGCCATCGCGGACGTCGTCATCGGCGCCGTGCTGATCCCCGGGGAGCGAGCCCCCTACCTCGTCACAGAGGAGATGGTGAGGGGGATGAAGGACGGGAGCGTGATCATCGATGTCTCCATCGATCAGGGGGGATGCGTCGAGACCAGCCGGCCCACCACACTGGATCAGCCCACCTTCGTGCGTCACGGAGTGGTGCACTACTCCGTGCCGAACATGACCGCGAACGTCCCGAGGACCGCATCCAGGGTCCTGACCAATGTCGCGCTCCCGTACGTGAAGTCCCTTGCCAAGCTGGGGGTGTCCGGTGCCATCAGGGCCGATTCGGCCCTGGCTCGGGGGATCTACATGTTCCAGGGAACAATGGTTCACGAGAGACTCGGGGATCATTTCGGCATCCCCACCACGAACCTCAACGACCTCCTGGACTGAGGAGGCCTCATCATGAACTGGGTCGCAGACTACCGAGCGAAGCTCAGGACCGCCGAAGAGGCGGTTGGATATATCAAGAGCGGTGACCGAGTCTATTACGGGGGGAACGCAGCCATCCCCCAGACGCTGGTTCGAGCCCTGGCGAGCCGTAGGGCGGAGCTCCAGGACGTCCAGCTCAACCACGTGCTCCTCCTGGGGGAGGACCCCCTCTCCGACCCGGAGATGGCGGGCCACTTTCGGCACAACTCCCTCTTCGTGGGTCCGGCGGACCGGAAGGCTGTAAACGATGGCAGGGCGGATTATGTTCCCATCTTCCTGTATATGATCCCCCGCCTGTTTACGGAGCGCATCGTTCCCCTGGACGTGGCCATGGTCTCCGTCTCGCCTCCGGACGAGCACGGCTTCATGAGCCTCGGTGTGGAGACACTCGCCTCCCGGGCAGCCTGCAGCGCCGCCCGACAGGTCATCGTACAGGTGAACGAGATGATGCCCCGAGTTCTCGGGGATTCGTTCCTCCACGTGCGGAACGTGCACACCATCGTGGAAGCCACCGAGCCTCTTCCCACGCTGGAGCCGGGCCCCCCGTCGGAGGTGGAGTTGGCCATAAGCCGGCACATCCTGAAGCTCATCGAGCCCGGAATGACCGTGCAGATGGGGATCGGCGGGATTCCGGACGCCATCTTCGCCAGCATGGAAGGGAGCCTGGACCTGGGCATCCACACCGAGATGCTCTCCGACCAGGCGATGTACGCCATCGAGCGTGGAGTGGTAACCGGGGCCCGGAAGACCCTGCACCCGGGAAAGGTGATCATCACCTTCGCCCTGGGGAGTCAGCGGCTCTACGAGTTCCTGGACAACAATCCCCTCATCGAAGCGCACCCGGTGGATCATGTGAACGACCCCTTCATCGTGAGCCAGAACGAGAAGATGCTGGCCATCAACTCCGCCGTCGAAGTGGACCTCACAGGCCAGGTATGTTCGGATTCCATCGGGACGTACATCTACTCCGGGTTCGGGGGCCAGGTGGATTTCATCCGGGGGGCCGCCCGGTCAAGGGGAGGAAAGCCCATCATCGCCGTGTCCTCAACGGCAAAGGGCGGGGAGATCTCCCGGATCGTGCCGATGCTGAAGCCGGGGGCCGGAGTGGTAACCAGCCGGGCGGACGTGCACTACGTGGTTACCGAGTTCGGCGTGGCCAACATCTTCGGGAAGAACCTCCGGGAGCGGTGCGAGGCCCTCATCAAGATCGCCCACCCGGACCATCAGGATGAGCTCATGGCCGCTGCGAAGGAACGGAAGCTGTTGACCTGATCTCCCCTGGGCTGAGGAGGGGATACGGAGGGGCAGCCTCCGGGCCTGGAGTTGGCTATCTTGGGTCCGGTCCCGGGATCCTACCGGGTCTGGACCCGTGTCTTTTTCGGCGGCCCGGGTCCCCTGCACCGCCTCCAACTCATGGTTGAAGACCATCTCGCATGAGCCTCCTCCATCTCTTCCGAACCCCCGGACTCTCCGGACCTCGTGTCCAGCAGGTTCTCGCTCGGGCCAACGACCTCCTGGACAGCCATCTCACGGGACTCCGGACCGAGGCCTGTTTCAATATCGAAAGCTCGGACCTCCTCTCGGACGGGGAGATGAGCACCCTCCGATGGCTCCTGGCCGAGACCTTCCAGCCGAACGGGTTGGGGAGCTCCAGCTTTCTGACTGGACCCGGGACGGTCCTCGAGGTGGGCCCAAGGATGAATTTCACCACGGCCTGGTCCACCAACGCCGTGGCGATCTGCCACGCCTGTGGACTGACGGGGATCCGTCGGATCGAGCGCTCCCGGCGATTCCTCCTCCAGCGTGACGCCCCCTTGGATCCCCGGGAGGAAGCCGCCTTCCTCTCCCTCGTGCACGACCGGATGACCGAGGTCCGGTACCTCGCTTCCCTGGAATCCTTTCAGACGGGGACGACCCCGGAGCCGGTCTTCGAGATTCCCGTCATGGAGGAGGGGAGGACCGCCCTGGAGCGGGTGAACCGGGAAATGGGGCTGGCCTTCGACGACTGGGACCTGGACTACTACACGGAGCTCTTCCGGAGGCGCATCGGGCGGAACCCCACCTCGGTAGAGGCCTTCGACATTGCCCAGTCCAACTCCGAGCACTCCAGGCACTGGTTCTTCAAGGGGCGGCTGGTCATCGACGGTCAGGAGGTCCCCGCCCATCTCATCGCCATCGTGCAGAGACCCTGGCGTTCGAACTCCGGAAACAGCGTCATCGCCTTCGAGGACAACTCGTCCGCCATCCGCGGGTGTCGTATCCGGACGCTGATACCGAAGGAGGTCGGTGCCCCTTCCCCCCTTCAGGAGGAGGAGCTGGATTACGATCTCCTCTTTACGGCAGAGACCCACAACTTCCCCTCGGGTGTGGCGCCCTTTCCCGGGGCTGAGACCGGCACCGGAGGGCGGATCCGGGACACCCACGCGACGGGACGCGGGAGCCTGGTGGTCGCCGGAACGGCTGCCTATTGCGTGGGGAATCTGCGGATCCCCGGTTACCCCCTTCCCTGGGAGGATCCGGCATTCGCATACCCGGGGAACCTCGCCTCTCCCCTGGAGATCGAAATCGAAGCGTCCAACGGGGCATCGGACTATGGCAACAAGTTCGGTGAACCCGTCATCCAGGGATACACTCGATCCTTCGGGTTACGGATTCCCAACGGCGAGCGCCGAGAGTGGATCAAGCCCATCATGTTCTCGGGAGGGATCGGACAGATGGACGCCCGGCACCGGCGGAAGGAGGCGCCGGCACCGGAGATGCTGGTGGTGAAGCTGGGCGGACCCGCGTACCGAATCGGGATGGGCGGGGGCGCGGCCTCCAGCATGGTCCAGGGGGAGAACGTGGAGGAGCTGGATTTCAACGCAGTCCAGCGGGGAGACGCGGAGATGGAGCAGAAGGTGAACCGCGTCATCCGGGCCTGTGTGGAGATGGGCGACACCAACCCCAT
>JASFRP010000071.1:0-9551 GCA_050114895.1 Gemmatimonadota bacterium | reverse complement strand
CCTGATGGCTCACCTGTACGTGGTGGACGGAGCGGACTTCGTGTACCTGCTGGATCAGACAGGCCTGACGGCGGGAAACGTATCCTCCCACATGCGGAAGCTCGTCGCCGCCGACTACGTGGAGATGGAGAAGGCGTTCGTGGGGAATCGGCCTCAGACTACCTACAGCCTCTCGCGGGCTGGACGAAAGGCGTTCGAAGCGTACCGTGAGAACATCGCGGAGATTCTTCAGATGCTCTCGGAAGAGGAACGATGAACCGGATCAGCGAAAGTCCCTGCGGTGGGCACCGCGCCCGCCTCTCCGAAAAGGGCAGACAGAAGATCGGCTCCGGGATGTCTCTTGCGGATCTCCTCGTCCTGACACTGGCGCTGGGCTCCTTCGGCTCCAGTGCGGCCTCGTCCTCCGGTTGCCCCACGGGAGAGCTTCGGCGAGACCCCACAGATTCTGTCCAGGCCGCCCCCTGCGACTCCGCCATTCCCGACAAGGATCCAGGGGCTCAGGAGCGAGCCAGCACGCTCCTCTTCACCATCCCCGAACACGACCTCTACCCGGAGAACATCGCCTACGACCCCGAATCCGGGGACTACTTCCTCGGGAGCATGGGCCAGAGCCGGATCCTCCGGATCCGCCCCGACGGCTCCTACGAGGACTTCGTCTCGGGCCTGGAACCGACGCTTCAGACCTCGGTGGGAATGAAGGTGGACCCCCAGCGGCGGCGGCTCTGGGTGTGCACCGGGCGGTACACCCTGTTCGGCGGAGCCACAGACGGTCCGTCGCAGACCGGCGTGCTCCTCTTCGACCTGGACACGGGTGCCCTGGTTCGCTCCTGGCTCATGGACCAGCCGGGTCCCGCCTACATCTTCAACGACCTCGCCCTGGCATCCAACGGGGACGCCTACGTCTCCACCACCCTCCTGGGAAAGATCGTCCGGATCTCCCCGGACTCCGACGAAATGGAGCCCCTCCTGGTCTCTCCCGAGACCCAGACAAACGGGATCACCCTGGATCCGACGGAGCGGTATCTCTTCTTCACCCTGGGTCGATCCATCAGCCGCCTGGATCTGGAGTCTGGAGATCTCACGGAGATCCCCATCCCTGGTGAGGCCGGTGTCGGAACGGATGGCATGTACTTCGTGGACCGGTCCCTCGTGGTGGTCAAGCCCCGCCTGACCCAGATCTCTCGACTCTTCCTCAACGAGTCTCTGGACGCTGTGGAGAGGGTGGAGGTCCTGGCCGAAGGGGATCCGGCCTTCGACTACCCCACCACCGGAGTCGTGGTGGGCGGTCACCTGGTGTTCGTGGCCACAAGCTTCGCCGACGTGCCGAGAAGCACGGAATCGACGCACCAGCACTCGGACGTGCTCATCTACCGGGTTCCCATCCAGGCCGGTCCCCCGCTGGCCCGGCGGGCCCTCCGGTATCGCTTCTGACCCCATCCCGGGTCTGGACGGGGGGAAGGTCAGGAACCGGCTTCCCCCTCGAACCGGGCGGCCAGGAAGTCCTTCCACCGGACCATGACCCAGCTCGCCTCTGGATCGTCGGGGGACGCACCGCTCCCGTCCTCCAGGACTAGAATTCCCTCGTTGTCCCCGTTCACGTCATTGGAGCCGTCCAGGGTAAAGGTGCGCCCGTCCCGGAGGGTCACCCGCGCGCCTTCCCTTCGGTGCTCCTGGACATCCGCCCCCGTCTCGTCGGCGCTGACACCCACCGAGAGTCGCATGGTCCGCTGGATGGCAGCCACTTCGCCGAACTCCACGTCGAAGGTCAGGGGGCCATCCCTCCCGTCCAGGATCTCCCAGCTGTACTCTTCGTCGGCGTCCCATCGGATCCACCCGGTCAACTCCGTGCTGTCGGTGGTGACCACGGTACCCCGCAGGCGGTGGCCGCCATCGAAGCCTTCCAGCCCCGTGGGTGTCGCCGGCGGATGGAACCGGACCTCCTCCACGGCATCCCACTCCACCTCCACCATCCCCAGCGCCGGATCGGAGATCTGGATCCTGGGGTTCCCCCAGTCCAGGTCGCCTCCCTCCCGAGGCTCCACCTCCGAACCGTCGTCCAGGCGGATGCGAACCGCATCGTCCAGGGCCCCAATGGACGTGATGCGCCCGAAGGGAACCCCCCATTCACTGGAGCCCGGGCCGGGTCCATCCAGCGTATCGGTAGTGAAGGCCCGGTCCGAATCCCAGGCCAGGTACCCCGTGAACCGGGGTCCCTCCCGGACCTGCACCGTCCCGTGCAGCCGTCGGCCTTCGGTCCTCGCCCCCGGGGGTGGGGCCATGAGATCCATCCGCTCCAGCTCTCCCCACTCGAGCCGAACCGCTTTCTCCGGCTCCTCGAACACGAGGATCTCCCGGACCTCCGTGCCCAGGTCCGTCGATCCGCCCTCCAGCTCCACTGTCCGCCCGGACCGGAGCTCCACACGAGCCTCGTCGTCCCCCGTGGGGGTCAGGCTCCGGATGTGGCCGAACCGGACCCCCGATTCGTGGCTGGAGGAGAAGTCCGGCACGTCGTCGTCCCAGGTGATGCGGTAGCCGGCCACCTCGATGACCCGCTCGCGGCTGGTGTCGCCGGGGTGCGCCAGCTCCCACCAATCCTCGAAGACCACGGGGCTCGTCTCCTTGTAGCCGTTCAGGAGATCGGCCCACGCCCCCTCGTTCCTGTCCCACCGGATGAAGCCCTCGTGGACCTCGCCCGTCACGGTCTGGACCCGGCCCCAGATGAGATCGTCCTCCTGGGCTCCCGCCGTGGCGGGGGTGATGAGAGGAGGAGACAGAACGAGGGGCAAGACGAAAAGGACGGTCCTGGGGAAACTCATGGGATCGACTCCGGATCGAGCGGATACCTCTCTGGTCACCCTCTCGTACGAGTGTCTCGCAAGGGGGGTTTCCCCGCCCCCGAGAGGACGGGCACGAGCCGGGCCAGGTGGGAAAGGTCCGGCACGATGAGGTCCGCGGCTTCCTGCTCTCTGGCCTCTTCCGTGCTGCCCGCCTCGGCACCGGCACCCTCTTCGGCCGGCTGCCCCGGACCCACAATCCCCGCCCCGGATACCCATACCGTGACCATCCCCACGGCCTTGGCCGGGACGATGTCCTTCCGGAGGTCGTTCCCCACCGAAAGGAGGTGCCTCGGCGAAATCCCCACCTCTCGAGCCACACACCCAAAGAACGCGGGGTCCGGTTTGCTCACCCCCAGCTCCCCTGAGGTGAAGAAGTGGGTGAGGTGTCTCCGGAGTCCGACCCGTTCCAGGGCTTCGGCGACTCGTAGGCCGTCCGAGTCGGTGGCGTTCGTGGCGACACATCGAACGGGAAGGCGAGACAGCGCCCCCAGGGCCTGGGCCGCACCGGGCATGGCCTCCACGTGGGGCCACGACACCATGGGCCCGGAATTCCCGGGAATGTCCCGCATGAGGGTATCGCCCCAATCCCAGACGACACCCTTCAGCCCCGTCCAGCGCTCCATCGGGCTCCGGCGTCCCGTGTCGTCCCCTCTCACAAGGAGAGTCCCTGGCGGTGACCGACCCACCCCCCGGCCCAACCCGTTTCCCCCACTCCACCCTCCGACCCGGAGACCACCCCTACCTGCGCAGGGACCATGACCCCGGGAGGCTCACGCGCCGAACCCGATGCTCCGTGACGGCGATGCCCGGGGCTGCGACCACCGTGCCGAGGATTCCCTCCACGGCCAGGATCTCGTCGGTGTAGGCCCTCGCGCCCAGCTCGTCCCGAGTTCCGCTCGAGGCCCGAAGGAATGGATCCAGGTTCAGAGGTCGGTCCGATATCACCACGAGAACCGTCACGGACGTGACCCGGGGCGGGGCCCTGTTCAGTAGCCCCGTGATGGGAGACTCGTACCGTTCCCGCTGCTGGTTGACGAAGGCCGTGGGCGCCCGGGGGAGACGGTGGATGCCGGGCCCGACTTGCCTGGGGTCCTGCTCCGTGGTGGGATAGATCAGGGAGACCCCCCGCTCAGGCACGATCTCGAACTTGGCCAGGTAGGCCTCCCGGGGCACGTCCGTCTCCATGTAGTCCCTGATCTGGAGTTCTCCGCTTGGAGAAGGGCCGGCACTTTCCCCTCCGGGATCGCCGGAGGAGGTGGCGCATCCGGTGGGGAGGAGGAGGCCGAAGGCCAGCAACAGAGAGAGCGGTCTCATGTGAACTTCCTTGTTCGGGGAACCTCGTTCATGTCTGCGGAGTCTCGTTCGATGCACTCGTTCGCGGCCCCTCACCGCTGGCTCTCGAGCCGCCGAAGACGGTCCCGGAACGACGCCTCCAGGTGCCGTTCCCCTGCGGCGGCCGCGGCCTCCGCACGAAGTATCAGGCTCGGCCTCAGATAGAGAAGGTGCACGGGGGGCCAGGCTGAATCGAACATGTTCGCCAGGTCGATGGCGCGACCATATTCGCCCCTCGCCACCAGCAGCCTGGCGAATTCCAGGCGCTCGATCCCAAGGGCCATGGGCTCATCGTACTTCAGGAGATCTCCGTCGGCCACCGCAGGAACGAGCGCCTCCAGCCGCCGGACGGCAAGCGTCGTGTCGCCGTGGGCAAGTGCGACGTGGGCCTCGATGGATGCCGCAAGGACGTCACCGTGTGGGAGTGCGCCTCGTTCCGCCCGGGCCTCCAGCTCCCGGGCCACCTCCAAAGCAGTCTCGGGGCTGCCCAGCCTGGCTTCGAAGACGCCAAGCTCCCACAGGCGAATGGCGAAGTCCAGACGGGAATAGGCCGGACCGTACCGCGCGGCGTCTTCTGCCGCTACTCCCCGAGCCCGATTGACGTAAGACGCATAGACCGGGGCGCCGAGAAGGAAGACAGAGGCACCCCCACCCCATCGCTCATAGTACGCCTCGACCTGGGCGAGAGCCTCCGCTTCGCGGCCCTGGGCCAAGAGAGCGTTCTGGAGATAGAACATCGACCAGAAGCGCCGGCCATCCGCTGCGGCATCCTGCGCCGTATCCACCCTGAGCAGCGCCGAGAACCCCGCCTTCCCACAAGGAAGCTGGGCACCCGCTCCGCTCAGCTGCATGGAGATGGCGAACAACGGAAAGGGCCGCTCTCTGGCCAGCTCATCCCACTGGACCTGATCCGGCCCACGCTGCACGCACTCCAACCCGATCCCCACCTGGTCGGCGTACGTACCCTCCGGGTCGGCCTCCGTCAGGCGAGTCACGAGGGGCGCAGCTCCCTCTGCGTCTCCACGCCTCAGGAGTATCTCGATGGTGTGGAAGAGAGGCTCCGCCGCCGCGGAGTCCAGGCGGATGACCTCCCGATAGGCCGCTAGCGCCGAGTCGTCGGGAACCCCCGCCTCCGGCAGGATGTGCGTCCACGTCTCACCGAGCTGCAGCCATGCCGGAGCCATTCCCGGGTCCAGGGAGACCGCCACTCGCAGGGCGGCGAGGGCCGAATCCGCGCGGCCTTCCAGGTACGCCTGGTACCCCCGGGCAAAGGCTTCATACCTGGGTTCCAGGGGCTGCCGGAGGGCCATTTCCAGGAGTGCTGCGGCTTCGACCTGGCTATGAGACCAGCTCGCCACCTGGGCCCCTCGGATGGCGGCCATGGCGAAGGACGAGTCGGCGGACACCGCCGCCCGATAGTGGCCGAGGGCCTCCTCCAGGCGAATCCTGCGAAAGGCCGCCTCTCCCAGCAGGTAACTCGCAATCGCCCGCGGCGGACGATCGGTCCAGCCTGCCAGGGCGTCCGGCGCCTCACCCGGGATCAGCGCGGGGAGGAGGAGGTTAACGGCCCGGACCCCACGCCAGGCTTCCTCCAGAGGGGCGACGGCCTGGGCTCGCACCGGGTCCACGTTCTCGTCCAGGTCGTTCAGGACCAGGGAGACGACGGCGGAGTCCCCGGTGGCGGATATCCGTCCGGTCACATACCGGCGGCAGCCGTTCTCCCGTGCGATGGTCCGGGCCTCGTCGTCGGAAAGGGCCCGAACGTCTTCTCTCAGATCCGGAGGGAGGTGGGCCCAACCGTCGATCCACCGAAGGGGGCCCAGTCCATCGAGGGCGTTACCCATCAGGGTGGCGACATCTTCGCCGGCCGACCGCGCTCCCGGGAAGCTCTCCGACACCACTAGCGGGAACACCACGATCCGGTTGGCGTCCAGGAGCTCCCGCCGATCGGGGATGCGGGGTCGCAGCCAGAGGGCCAGGAGGAGCCCTCCCAACCCCGCAACCGTCAAGGCCATCTGCCCGGGCCAGCGTCGCTTCTCCGAGACGCGGGGCTTCGCCGCCATGGCCCCCCGGAGGGCACGACCGAATTCCAGCACGTCCGGAAAGCGATCGTCCGGGCGCTTGGAGAGCCCTCGCTCCACGACGGCCCCCAGGGCGGGTGGCACTTCCGGCCGAATGGTCGCCAGGTTGGGGACCGGCCCCGCCAGGTGCCCGGCGAGCACGGCCCGCCCCGTGGGGCCGGCGAACGGAGGGGTTCCCGCCAGCATCTCGTAGAGGACACAAGCGAGGCTGTACTCGTCGCTCCGACCGTCCACCCCCTCCCCGGAAATCTGCTCGGGGCTCATGTACTGTGGGGTCCCGAGGCTCTGACCGGTCTCCGTGAGCCTCTCTTCCCCTTTTCGATCCGCCGCGAAGGCGATGCCGAAATCGGCCACCAGGGGGCGGCCCCGGGTGAGGAGGATGTTCGCAGGCTTGACGTCCCGATGCACAATCCCCTTCTCATGGGCGGCGTGGAGCCCGTCTGCGACCTCCACAGCGATCCCCACCGCTTCGGCGAGGGGAAGCCTCCCGTCTCGCCGCATCCGGTCCTGGAGGCTCTCCCCTTCCACGTAGGGCATCACGTAGTACAGATACCCGTCGGCGGTGCCGGAGTCGTGCAGGGGCAGGATGTTCGGGTGCTGGAGGTTGGCGGTGGTCTTGATCTCCCCCAGGAATCGCTCGGCCCCGAGGGCGGCCGCCAGCTCCGGCTTCAGCACCTTAAGGGCGACCTGGCGCTCATGGCGGAGGTCCGTGGCCAGGTAGACGGTGCCCATCCCCCCCTCGTCGAGCTTCCGCTCGACTCGGTAGCGGCCCTCAAGGGCCGCGTTCAGTCGGCTGACAGGGTCGGGCATCGGCACAGGGGGAGGAGGTCGGGGGTCGTCCAAGGATAGCAGATGGGGACGTCCACCGCACCTGCGGTGCGGCTGTGGCTCTCACGCTGGAATGGAGATTACCCCTCCCGGGCTCAGCGTCTGGGAAGGAGTGGTCAGCAGACGGGCGGGTCGCCGAACGTGCTCGGGTTGTTCCCGCGGCCTTCCTGCCGAATACTATCGGAGCCAGAGCTCCAGCGGCTCTCCCATCCCCCGACCGGACGCCTCCATGCCCACGCCAAAGACAATACACAGTCTTCCACTCGTGTTCTTCGCTGTCGCCCTGATGGCTGCCTCCTGTTCGCCGGAGGGCAGAGTCGACGGATGGGGAGGCACGATCTCCGACAGCGCCGGAATCCGGCTGGTCCGCAATCCCGAGGCCGGGCTCTGGGGGCCGGACGAAGCCTGGACGTTCACGGAGGCCCTCACCATCGGCTCCGACGTAGGGGACCCCGACTACGAGTTTGGACGCGTCACCAGTGTCGACGTGGACCCCGAAGGTCTCATCTATGTGTTCGACGGCATGGCCAGCGAGATCCGGGTGTACGATCAGGCGGGCATGTACTTGCGCACCATCGGGGGCAGGGGAGAGGGGCCCGGGGAGTTCAGCAACGGGGCGGCAGGGGCGTTTCTCACCCGGGACGACAGGCTTCTGGTGCCGGACATGGGGAACCAGCGCATCACGGCCATGAGCAGGGACGGAGAGTTCCTGGGATCGATTATGGTGTCCTACGCCAGCGGATTCCCGGTACGCTGGGACGCGGACCGGAGCGGGAACGTGCTCGTCCAGCGCCGGGCCATGGGGTTCAACGAAGACCCCGATCTGGAGGCCGGCGACCCGCTGGTCCGAATCGGGCCCGATGGGGAGGAGGAGACTTTGACCATCCTCCCGAAGGCCGAGACGGTATGGATGGAGGGAGCGGCCCCACGGTTCCGGTACTTCGCCACGGAGCCTTCCTGGGACGTGGGCCCCAGCGGAACCATCCGGACCGCGATGACCCAGGTGTACCGCATCGAGCTCCGGAACCCTGACGGCATCGTCCGGGCCATCGTGACCAAGCCCTGGGACCAGCGGGTCGTCACGGATGGGGACAAGGCCCGATTCGAGGCTCTCCTTCGGGCGGCATTGGATCGCGCAGGACTATCTCCGGACGCCATCGACCGGCAGATCCGCAACCTGAGCTATGGAACCACCTTCCCCGCATTCAACCAGATCATGGAAGGACCGGAGGGCACTACCGTCGTCCAGCAGATCGACGCGTTGGAGGACATCGAAGCCCTGGATCTTTCAGAGGAGATGTCTCGTCGCCTGGGATCCCGAAGGTGGGACGCCTTCGATGCCGAGGGACGGTTCCTCGGCATCTTCGACCTCCCGGCCCGGTTCACCCCCATGGTCTGGGAGCCCGATGCCGTGTACGGCCGCTGGCTCGACGACCTGGACCGGGCCCACGTGATGAAGCTGGTTCGAGCCGGAGTGGGTTAGGGTCCGGAAGCCGGCGCGCCGGCTCCCACCCTGGATGCCTCACCTCTTCTCGGCCAGGAAACGGGCTCACTCGGACCCGCCGGTCAGCTTCCTGCCCGCTTCTCCGGAGCCCAGCTCCCCATCGGCTTTCTGGGCGAGCCAGACGATTCCTCCCGCGGTCCCTGCCCCCAGGGCTCCCAGGCCCAGGCCCAGCACCGATATGACCTCCGCTCGCAGGGGGACGTGCACGATGAGGCCGACCCCCAGGAGGGCGAGAGGGATCAGCAGAGCGGCCCCCGCCCCCCACAGGGCCATCCTCCCCGCCCTCAGCTCACCGAGCATGCGACGCCGGTACCCCGCCCCCAGGACCAGAGAGAAGACCGCGCCCCCGACGAAGCCGGAAAGGGCGGCCAGCGCAGTGACGGGACGAACGGTGTCCCAGAAGAAGGTCCGGTTTCCCAGGAACAGGAAGGACACGCTCACGAGAGCGCCGACGCTCAGCCCCCACCCCACCGCCCAGGTGAGAGCCATTCCCAGGGCGCCCCGGAACCTTCTGAAGATGCCGCTCATCGATCTCCCCTCTCCCCCTGAAGAAGAAGCTGTCTACTGTCCGGCTCCACCCTCGCCCCCTCTCAGACGCTCCGGATCGCCTCCAGCACCCGTGCCGGAGTCATGGGCAACCGGTGGATCCGAGCACCGGTGGCGTCGAAGACGGCGTTGGCCACCACGGCGCCCATGTTGATGATGGCCGGCTCGCCTCCCCCCTTGGGCGGCAGGTCGTCGTTGGGGACGAGCACCGTCTCGATCTCCGGCACCTGACTGAATCGGGCCAGCCCGTAGGTCCCGAAGTTCTGATCCAGGACCTTCCCGCCCTGGAACCGGATTTCCTCGCTGAACACATATCCCAACCCCATCGTGATGCACCCCTCCATCTGCATCCGTGCACCCTCGGGGTTGACCACCACCCCCATGTCCTGAGCGCAGACCACCCGGTCCACGGTCACGGCGCCG
>JASFRP010000070.1:0-9554 GCA_050114895.1 Gemmatimonadota bacterium | reverse complement strand
AGTTGTCAACAGAAAGGGATACAACGCTGGGCGTTCTTACCGCCGGCACCCGTCCTGAATCTGTCGACGCGCAGCGGCCTCGCTGTCGATGATCTCGTAGAAGGTCTCCAGGTAGCGGACGGCTGTCTGCTGGTTCCCCTCCGAGAGCTCCGGGACGGACCGGGGCAGCGCCAGGATGGCCTCCCTCTCTTCGTCGAACCGGGCGTAGACGGCCGGGTAATCGATGGCGTCGTTGCACATCCCCATGTAGAGCCTCTCCCGAACGTTGTCGATGACGCTGGCGATCTTTGGGTTGGGACCCGCGTATGGTGCGTCCACCAGCCCGGACCAGTCGAAGTCGTAGGGCACGGGGAAATAATCCCGCCCCACTCCCAGGGCCTTCAGGTTGTGGAACTGGAGCATGGCCCAATCGGTGTTCCCGATCATGAACTGGAAGACGTACATGAGGGCGGCCTGGTCCTGCTGGAAATGGGACGGGGGTGCCCCGGGCACATCCATGATCCTTCCCCCCAGGCGGTCCGCCATGGCGTCATCATCCTCGATGAGGAAGCCCATGCGGGTGAGGGGGTCCTCTTCTCCTCTGCTGTCCACGTAGGTGATTCGAGCCAGGCGAACGCGGAAGCTGATGTCGGTCAGGAGGTTGTAGATCCGGTACGCCAGGTATTCCTCCAACACGTTCTGCTCGTAGTTGTCCCGGTCCCGGCAGTAGGTGACCAGCTTGAGCTTGTCCTGCCCCTGAAAGACCGTCCCCTCCGTGCCCTCGCCCGGGAAATCCAGACGAAGGGGTGGGGAGAAGCACGTACTCCGTTGGAGGCGGAAGAACCCCCTGGTCTTCACTTCGATGGGGATGCTGATCTCCCGCCCATCGGGGCCGGTCCAGAGGACCCGACCGGGTCGCTCCTCGCTCTCCTGGCCCCGGTCATCGTCCAGCTTGTTCCAGTCCGCCTCCAGCACGAACTCGATGGGCTCGTCGGAGGTGAAAAGACCCTCCTGTCCATGGAGAGAGGGAAAGAGGCCCAGGGTCGTGGCACCCAGGAATGGGAGAACCAGGGCCGCACCAGGCTGCATGAGCCGCATAGGCACCTTCCTGCAGGGATTCGGATGAGAAAGAATGTAGCCGCCGGGGAGGGGGCCAGCCGACCCCAGCCCGTTCCTTCAGGCAAGTTCAACGCCGCTGAGCCTACGCGCAACTCCACACCCGTCCACGCGGGGTTCGTATCGGAGGAAGGGGGGGATCCTCCAGGCCCATGGGTGCCCGTCGGGTCAGGCGAGGACCCGGCCCAGCGCTTCCGTCATGCGATCCACGTCGTCTTCGCTGTTGAAGATGTGGGTGGAGATTCGAATGGCGTTGTATTCGGCTCTTCCGTTCTTCAGGACGAAGCCATAGTCCTCCAGCATGATCCGCCGGACCTCCCGGTAGTCGGCGTGCTGGAGAGAAACGGTGAGGATTCCACCCGAGAGCGCGTCGTCCCGGGGCGTCAGGAGCGTGAGCCCGTCCATGGCCTCCAGCCGCCCCCGAAGACGGCTCTCCAGCTCGCGGCACCGGGCTTCGATCTTCCCTCTTCCGATGGTGTCGTGGAAGTCCATGGCCACGCCATGTGCGAGGATGGTGGCGACGTTCCGTGTGCCGGACGACGCCGTGTAGGCCTGGAATCCAGAGCGGAGAAAGAGGGGGCGCACCCGATCCTGGACCTCCTCCCGGACGTACAGGAGTCCGGTCCCCTTGGGGGCGAGCATCCACTTGTGACTGGAGGAGGCGTAGGTGTCCACGCCCAGGGCCCGGACGTCCACGTCCAGCATCCCCGGGGCCTGGGCCCCATCGCAGACCAGGAGGATATCCCGGGGGCGCGTGAGCTCGGCGATGCGGGCCATAGGCATCACCAGGCCCGTGACGGTGCAGACGTGGCTGAAGCTGCACACCCGGGTCCTGGCGTTGAGGTGCGAAGACACGAGATCCACCACCTGATCCGCGCTCTCCACCGGGGCGGGCATCTCGATCCTCACGATCTCCGCTCCGGCCCGTTCCGCCACGTGCTCCCAGCACACGCTTCCACCCGGGTGTTCGTGGTTGGTGGTGAGGATCTGATCCCCGGCGCCCAGGTCGACGGCTTGCGCCACCATGTTCATGCCTTCGGTGGTGTTCCGGGTCAGCGCCACCTCGGCCAGGGAGGCTCCCAGGAACTCGGCTGCCGTCTCCCGGACCTGGTCCATACGCAGGTGGGGAGGGCCGAAGACCTGGTTCTGGGGATCGCTCTCCGTTTCCCAGAGGAAACCGGTGAGGGCACTCAGCACCGGCCGGGGAGTGGCACCGATTGTGGCTGAGTTCATATGGATGAGACCGGGGCGGAGGAGGAACTGGGAACGCACCTCCCGCCAGAACGCGTCCTCATCCTGGGCATCCTCCAACGCATTCCGGAATCCGCCCAGGTCCCGGGTCGCATCCAGCAGCGAGGGAGTCGCGGCCACGGCCGCCGTCATGCGTCGAAGAAAGCTCCTGCGCTTCATGTTTCTTCTCTCCCGTCTCTCGGACCTGCGGCGACCTTTCGCCACCCGTCAACGCGAGGGGATGCCTTCGAACAGCTCCTCGAAGTGAAAGGTCACCCACCTCTGATAGGGCGCGTCCCACAGATCCGTGGCCAGGTCGTCCACGGCCACGTCCAGGCTCATCTCGTTGGCCCTGAAGATGACGGAGTACTCGGTGGTGCCTTGGGCGACATTCTGGAGAAGCTGCCGCATCTCCTGTGTGCCCAGGGGCCGCCCCTGGCGCGTCCAGGCTTCCAGGGTGTTCATTCCGGCCTCGTATCGCCAGAGCGATGAGAAGGAGAATTCCTTTCCGAAGAACCGGCCGGGGTGGTCGGGATCCACGCCGTACACCCGGTAGTGGTTGGTGGCCATGATGTTGAAGGGGCTCACCGGCGCGGCCTCCTCCGGACCCCGGAGGCGGGTGCCGAATCGGTCGCCCTCCGATACGAAGGCCGGGACAGGCTGCCCATGGTACGGGACCGCCCAGAGGATGATGGACCCTGCGCCGAAGGCCCCGCCCCCGGCCGAACGGAAGGCATCGATCCTCTCCTGAATCGAGGCCACCGTGCTCTCCCCTCCGGCGTTCTCCAGGATGGATCGCTGGATCCAGGAACAGGGCGTGAGCCCATCCACCACCGGGCCGGGGCCCGTGCCTCCGGCGTTCTCCATGCTGTACAGCCCATCTTCATTGAGCCCGCTGATGGTTCCCACGAACCCGGGCCACATGGTGGACACCCAGCGCTTGCGCCCCGGCTCCGACGGATCCACGGCAAAGAGGAGGAAGTGGCTCACCGTGACCTTCCGGAGATCCACTTCGCCATCCATGTTTCGCCCGGCGACAAGGCCCCCTTCCAACTCCGAGCCTTCCGTGGCCGCCCCCCAGAAGGCGAATTGCGAGCAGGAAGCGTCGGTGGGCGGGGAGGGTTGCGCGGCCCGGCGCTCGATGTAGGCGTTGATGGCCAGGAGGTCCACCCGCTCAAAGGGCCGCCCCAGCCATTCGACCCGCATGTCCATGCCGGACGCCTCCATTCCCGCCACGACGGCGTCCACCTCCAGGAGATACTCGGGATCATAGTCGAAGTGGCTTTCCAGGAAGGGGACGAAGACGTCTTCATACCGCCGGGCCGACCGCCAACTGTCCTCCAGGACGTAGAACTCGAAAAAGTCCTTGATCTGCTCCCCCACCAGGAGTCCGTGGGCATACCCTCGCTCTTCAGCCGTCCCGGAGAGCTGGAGGACCGGAAGGCCCTTCAGCCACCGAAGAGACCCATGCTCCACGCTCCGGTCTTCGGTGGGGAAGGGGGTCGGCTTCCGGAGTATGATGTCCGCTGTCGTCCCGGCGTCCGCGGTGGCCTCCACCATCCCAAGCCAGCCGCCGGCTTCCGAGGCATACCACCCCAGGGGCTCCGCGGGGCGATAGTCCAGGGTTCCATCCTCGTCCAGATCCATGAAGGCGAGGAGAGCGTACGTCCCCTCTTCCACCTCCGGGATCCGGTACGCGCCGGGACGTTCCATGGTCACGGCGAGAT
The DNA here is from genome assembly GCA_050114895.1 of Gemmatimonadota bacterium. Lineage (GTDB taxonomy): Bacteria > Gemmatimonadota > Gemmatimonadetes > Longimicrobiales > Gaopeijiaceae > JASFRP01. The sequence goes on along the minus strand of JASFRP010000070.1, from coordinate 5,502 downwards.
CGGGACTCGTCCCTCCCAGCACGTCGGCCTTGGAGATCATCCTCGGGGCTCCCCCGGCCCGCCGGGACAAGCGAAAGGCCTGGATGCGAATGGGGCCCGATTCGGGACCCACATAGCTGACGCGGCCCTCCAGGGTGGCCCTTCGGAGGACTTTCCGGGCCGCGCTCCCTCCAACCACCGAGGCAGGAGTCGGGGCAGGGGGAGGACCGGGCTGAGAAGGGTTGGGAAGGACGGATCCGTGGGCAGCGAGGGCTCCAAGGATGAGAAAGGCGCGTAGCATGTTCATCTCCAGCTCCGTCGGGTCAGCGGATCTCCACGGGCGGAATCGCCGTCCGGGCAGGGGGATTCAGTCCGTTCGCGGCCATGGTGTCATACAGTCCAGGCAGGGTGTTCGCCAGGATCTCGTTGAGGTCGGCGAGGAGCGTCTCCAGCTCTTCCCGGGCCCTGGCCGCTGCCTGGAGCTGAGCTGGAGTGGGCCGTTCCGTCCACGACATCAAGTCACTCTTCAGGGCGTCCACCCGGTCCCGGAGTGTCTGCTCAGGTGTGGCGCCTCCGGCGCCGGAGGCTCCGAATCCGGGCCGGGCTGACGTGGCGAAGGGGGCCGCGAGACGGGTGAGCTGGGCGGCCAGCTCTTCGGCGGTTGCCGTGAGACCCGCCGGCGGCGTCGAGGCCTCCAGGACCGCTTTGGCTGCTTCCACCTGAGCCGTCGCGGTGTCCGTGGCCACACCGGCCCTGGTCATGGTTCCCTGGAGGCGGTGCAGCATGAAGGAGGTGTCCCGCAGCTCCCGCAGGCCGGCTTCGGTGATATCGAGCAGGGGGTCTGCGGACACCCTCACCGTCCGCGCTCCGACTTCCTGTCCGTCCACGGTGAGGACAACCGTGTACTCGCCGGGGAGGACGAAAGGCCCCGGTGAGGGCCGCCGGCCCCGTCCTCCGCCTGGCGGGCCACCCCCGGAGGTCGCCGCCAGGGGCTGGTGCCGGAGGTCCCAGGAGACCCGATTCAGGCCCGGAGCCCGGGAGCCTGCCAGGTCGTCCGCCGACATCTCCCGGACGATGGAGCCCAAGGGGTCACGAATCGTGAGATGGATGTCCGTCGGCTCCTCCCTCAGGTAGTACGTCACGGATGCCCCGGGCTCTGGATTCTGCCCCCAGAATCGGCGGTCACCGGGGTAACCGGCGAAGTCGTTCCTGGTGATGATCTCCGCCGCCGGATCGATGCCGAAGAGGTAGGCACGGGTATGCCTGGCACCGGCCGCCTCCTGAATCGGCGAGAGATCATCCAGGATCCAGATGCTCCTGCCGTGCGTGGCCAGGAGCAGGTCGTTGTCCCGGGGGTGGATGGTGATCTCGTCGATGGGCACGGTGGGCAGGTTGTTCTTCAGCGGCTGCCATCTCAGGCCCCGGTCGAGGGAGACGAAGAGGCCCGACTCGGTTCCCAGGTAGAGGACATCGGCGTTCCTGGGGTCCTCCGTGATGCAGTTGACCACCTGACCCGCCGGGAGCGTCGAGGCCAGGGAGGTCCAACTTTCTCCGTAGTCGCTGGTGGTGTACACGTATGGGGTGTAATCGTCGGCAGCGTGATTGTCGAAGGTGGCGTAGGCAGTGCCGTCCAGGAAAGCCGAGGCCACCAGCCCCTCCGCCGGCGCGTAGGGAGGGAGCCCCGGGAAACGACCCGTCAGGTCCACCCAGCTCTCCCCTCCGTCCCGTGACACGTGGACCAGGCCGTCGTCGGAGCCGGCGTAGTAGACTCCTGGCCTCGCCGGAGACTCGGTCAGGGAGATGAGGGTGGGGTAGTCGGAAACACCGTCATTCTTCGCCAGTGTGATGTCCTGCCCCTTCACCCCCATGAGGGTGAGGGTGTCCCGGTCGGCGCCTCCCGTCAGATCGGGACTGATGGGCTCCCAGGAACTCCCGCGGTCCGTGGACCGGAACACCATCTGGGCCCCGATGAGGAGGGTGTTGGCGTCGTGTGGGGAGAGAAGGAAGGGGGTGTCCCATGCCCAGCGTAGCGGCGCCTCCCCGCCCCGGGGCTGGGGCCGGATGGAGAGCGTCTCCCCCGTCTCCCGATGGATCCGGGCCACCCGCCCGCTCTGTGTCTCCCCGTACAGGAGGCGGGAGTCCCGGGGGTCGGCCAGCGTGACGAAACCGTCCCCGATGACCAGGCTGAACCAGTCGCGGTTGCCGATGCCGAAGAGGTTCCGTGAAGCGCTGGGTCCCCCCCAGACGTCGTTGTCCTGGAGGCCGCCGTACACGCGGTAGGGCGTGTCCATGTCGTAGCCCACGTGGTAGAACTGGCCGATGGGGAGGTTGTTCACGTAATCCCATGCGACCCCCCGGTCGTAGGAGACCGCCACTCCCACGTCCGTTCCGATGACGAGGTGGGTCGGATTCGACGGGTCGATCCACAGGGCGTGGACGTCCAGGTCGTCCCGTGGACGTCCGCCTCCGGGCCGGGTGGCAGGGACTCTCACCTGCTGGAAGCTATCCCCGCCATCGTCGGAGATCATGAGCCGAACGCCGAGGACATAGACCCGTTCAGGATCCTGGGGATCGACGCGGACCTTGCTGAAGTAGCTGGGCCGGGGGTTGGTGTCGCTGGTCTTCGTCCAGTGGGCGCCGGCGTCGTCGGAGCGGTAGAGGCCGCTTTCCTCTTCCGCCTGGATGAGGGCATAGACGATGTTCGGGTCGGAGCGTTGGACGTCCACGGCGATGCGCCCGAGAGGTCCGGCGGGAATCCCCTCCTCCAGCTTCGTCCAGCTCTCCCCGGCGTCCACCGACTTGTAGAGGCCGCTCCCGGGTCCGCCACCGTTGAACCCCCACGAGGAGCGGCGTCGCTGGTACATGGCCGCGTAGAGGACCGACGGGTCGGAGGGATCCATGACGAGATCCGTGGCGCCGGTATCCTCGTCCACGAATAGCACGCGGGTCCAGGTGTCGCCGCCGTCGGTGGTCTTGAAGACGCCTCGCTCCGGGTTGGGACCCCACAAATGGCCCGTTGCGGCGACGTACACGACCTCCTGGTCCCGGGGATCGATGACGATGCGGCCAATGTGCCGGGACTCCACCAGGCCCATGTTCCTCCAGCTTTCACCGCCGTCGGTGGACTTGTACACGCCGGCCCCCCAGGAGGAGCTCTGACGGTTGTTGTTCTCGCCGGTCCCCACCCAGACCAGCTCCGGGTCATCCCGAGGCGTAGCCACGGCGCCGATGGAGGCCACCTCCTCATGGTCGAAGACCGGGTCCCATGTAGTCCCGTTGTTCAGGGTCTTCCACACCCCGCCCGTGGCGGCTCCGACGTAGAGCACCGTGGGACGGGCCTCCAGGACGGCGAGGTCGTCGATGCGCCCGCCCATGGTCGCGGGTCCGATGCTCCGGAAGGTGAGGCCCTCCAGGAGGCCTTCGGGGAATTGTGCCGTCTCCTGGGCCGAGGCCGGAGTCGCCGGGAAGGTCAGAAGGAGAAGGAGGATGGTCCCCGGAAGGCATGACAGGCGACGCATGGCGGGCTTCCCGTTGTTCGCTGGCGACGGACGTGAAAGAGGATCCGAGATTCCCGGTGCGGATCTTAGGTGTGTAGGGGGGAGGGAGCAAATGGAAGCGGGGGGTAGGGATAGAGGGACGGGATGCCTCCCTCGACGCGCCCTCGAACCGACACCTCCTCAGGCGGCTGAGGGACGGGTTTTCCCGGCCCCTGCCAGACCAGCCCGGTTGGGAGGATCACTCCGTCAGGGCGAGATCCAGTAGTTGGCCTTGATGACGAAGACGTTGTCCGGCCGGGTGTGGAACATGGCATCCTGGTCCCGCCGGAAATCGAAGTTGCCCACTCCCTGGGCGTAGTCCGAGCGGTTCTGCTGCCAGGCCACGTACAGGGTTGACCCGGGGCGCCACTCCCACCGGAGCACGGCCGTACCCCGGAGCGACCGGTAGTTGAAGTCCAGGTTGGGGAGCTCTCCCGACCAGGGAGCGAACTCGAAGCCGCCGGGCTCCAGGAGCTCGGCCACCGCCTCGTAATCTCCGCTGGAGATGAAGGGCTGCGCGTAGAGCTGGAACGACAGCTTGGGGGTGAAGGTGAAGTCGAGTCGGGTCTCCAGGAAGACCGTGGTCTGGCGGAGGGGGGCGAACAGGTAATGCGCCCCGTAGGTATGGGTGGCCTCGGCGTCGGGAAGGGTCCCGACGTACTGAGCCGGTATGAAGCTCCTGTCCAGACCCGGCCTCAGGGTGAGGTTCCAGCGGGGAGAGGCCTTGATTCCCACGTTCCCTCCCGCGCTGTAGCTCCAGCTATCGTAGTCGCCCCTCCCCCCTCCCGCGCCCAGACCGAATGTCACCGGCTTCCGGGGGTCGCTGTTGAACTCTCCTCCCATCGTCCAGAGCGCTGGGCGCTCGATGAGGGGCCCGCCCCGGGTGGCCCGGTCGTCGTTGGCCGTGGCCTGGTAACGGACGTTGAAGGACAGGCCCCAATAGTCCAGGTGCCGAAAGCTGGCGAAGATGCCGTTCAGATTCAGGATGCGCTGATTGTCGTAATTGTGCTCCCAGCGGGTGATGCCGGTGATGGCGTAGTTTCTGAAGAAGGTCCCGGGGCGGTTCTCCACGTAGGAGAGGTGCAGCGCTGCGTCCCTCCGATCGGTCCGGGTCTGGAAGCCCAGGTCGTTGACCTCGAAGTCCGGGCTCGTGGCGGCCGCGGCCAGCTCTCCGCGCCAGTGCTCGCCGGCCTGCCTGGCCAGAGCCATCCCCACGGAGTAGCCGTTCATGGAGGTGGCGGCGGAGTCGACCTCCAGGTAATCGGCGTCGGGGCGCTGGAAGAAGTGGTTCCCGGCGGTCTGGACCCTGACAAGGGCCCTGGGGTCCCCGGCGATGCGGCTGCCCACGAAGCTCCCGCTCAACACCCAGCTCCGGTTGGACCACTCGTGCCGGAAGTCGATTCCCCCTGCGTAGGCGCTCTCCCGCAAGGTGGCCTGGACGAGGTCCGTGCTCAGGTCCCGGTTGGCGGCGGTGAGCATGGCCCCCACCGAGCTCTGCCCGTCTCGGCCATCCCTCCTCACCCTGCCCACGAAGTAGTTTGTAAGAGGCTCGGCCACGGCCTTCTCGGGCTCGAGAGAGTCGTTCAGGAACCGAGCGGTCTCCTCTCCCGTCACCGCCTCCATGATCCCGACGGACCAGCCGCTGGCCGTCTTTCCGGTGAGCTTCCCGGCTCCCAGAATGGTGGTGGTCTCCGGCATGTCCACCCCGGCCCCGACGGGGCGGACCTGGGGGGGGCGGCCGATCCGCCGGGAGTAGAAGAGCTGCCCGCCGCTGGTGTTGCGACCGAAGTCGAAGATCTCGCTCCCCTCGATGAAGAAGGGACGCTTCTCCTCGTAGCGGGTTTCGTAGACCGAGAGGTTGATGACTGCAGGGTCCACTTCCACCTGCCCGAAATCGGGGTTCAGGGTGGCGTTGAGGGCGAAGTCGGAAGTGACCCTGTAGAGGAGGTCCACCCCCCCCGAGGCGAAGTTCTCGGCGTCGGAGCGG
>JASFRP010000069.1:0-9713 GCA_050114895.1 Gemmatimonadota bacterium | reverse complement strand
ACCAGGTCCTCGAATTTCTTGTCCCGGAAATACTTCACCAGGACCGGAGCGGCGTAGAGGTGGTCCACGGGGATGTCGAAAAACCCCTGGATCTGGTGTTGGTGGAAATCGATTCCCACCACTCTGTCCGCTCCCGCTGCCACAATCAGGTTGGCCATCAGCTTCGCTCCGATGGCCACTCTGGGCTGGTCCTTACGGTCCTGCCGACCATACCCCGAGTAGGGAATCACCGCGGTGACGCGCGCCGCGGAAGCCCTCTTGGCCGCATCGATGAGGAGCAGGAGCTCGAGCGTATTGTCCCCCGGAGGGCTCGTGGGTTGGATGATGAACACATCCCTCCCCCGGGCGTTCCGGTCGATACGGACGAAGATCTCACCGTCCGCAAAATCCCGGATGGTCGCGCCATCCGGGGATTTCCCGACAAGCTCACCGATCTCCTCCGCCAGGGGCCGATTCGCCCTCCCGGACAAGAGAAGGAGTGGACCGCGCTGATAGGTGTCGTCCATGGGACGTTACCGTTGGTTTCCAGTGCTGTGACAGCGCGAGAATCTAGAGATGACCCCCCGGCGAGTCAACTCGTGAAGAAATTCTCGAAAGGCGGTGCCGGCCAGGTCAATAGACGGTTATCTTGCGATGGGAAAAGACTTTACCTCGGTTCAGGATGTCCAATTCCAGCGTCAGGACGTACCGGCCGGGCTCCAGGGGCGGGAGCATCAGATCCACCGCGCGGAAGAGCGGGCCCAGTCGCTCCGGTCCCGCTTCATCCCACGAGAGTGTAACCACCGGTGCCCGGTTGAAAAGGCCAATGCGCTTCAGGGCCCGGCGGACGAGGCTGCCCTCCTCTTCCAGGAGGCTGAGTCGGAAGGTGAGAGGCTCTCTTCGCCGACCCAGGCCATACACCTCCCACCCCACGGCGAGGGGCTCTCCCCGCATCAGATGGGTCCGGGGCTTCAGGAGCGGCAGGGCCTGGGCGAGATCCTGGGGCAGGGAGTCCCCCAACCGCAGGAGGAGCAGGTCCGAGAGCGTCGGCACGTCCGGAGGCACGGCCTCGGCTCTGACCCCGTGACGCAGACGGGAGGCCCAGCGACCTGTCGGGCTCCAGAGCTCGAGGCTCAGGAGGTATCCCCCAGGGGGAGCTCTCAGCTGGAGGACCCCCTCCCCCCCCGCAGAGAAGGTGCCCAGCGGGGCCCACGACCCCGTATCGGCCATGAGGAAGAGGCCTGCAAGGGTGTCCCTGGACGCCCGAGCTCCCGAGATCTCCCAACCGGGTCGGGGGAGCTCCGGGGCTCCGTTCCCCCCTCCATCCTCCCAGGGGCCCCGTCGCTGCTGGAGGAGCGTGTCTCGGGGCAGGGCGTATGCAGCCACGACGAGAAGATCGGCATTGCGCCGCAACACCGCGGTCTGGCCCTGTCCCTCCACAACGAGCGGGGCCAAGACCGGCGCGCTGGCGCTCCGGGGCCGATCATCGTCCGCAATCCATACTCCCTCGGGTAGTCCGGCGGGATCTTCCAGTGCCTCCAGGGGGGGAAGAAGTCCTCGACTCTCTGGATGATGATGCTCCACCACGGACCCGCCTGCCGATTGATCCATTTCCGGCCAGGTCCGCTCCCAGCCTGCGGTGAATCCGTACCGGACCAGGAGCTCCTCGAGGCTCTCCCCCCAGGGCAGCCCCAGCGTGATGGCGGCGTCGGAGTAGAGAGATGTGGCGAACCGACGGGAAAAATGCTCAGAGAGCCGCTCGTTCCCGGGGGTCAGGAAGAGGGGATCCGCCAACCGCCAAAAACGTTCCAGGGCCGTGGCGGCCGAGACCCCATCCGGGTCTCGAACCCATCGTGCCGCCGGGTAGTCCAGCAGGATCGAGGGATCCCACCACTTCGCCGCCTCCCCGTCTCCCATGAGCTCGAGGGCGCTGTGGAAGGCTTCCATGGACTCGTGGGCCTCTCCCGAGCGATGGAGCACATACCCCCGCAGTGCCTCGCACCACCAGGGCTCCCCACCGGTGCAGTCACCTGCGACGGTCAACGCTTCCTCCCACCTTCCCACGTCCCCCAGGTACCGGACCCGCTGACCCAGAACCCAACGGTCTCCCGGGATCTCCCCGGCAATCCCCTGGAGCGTTCGCAGGAGCTCACGACGGGCTTCAGCCACCACGGAATCCTCCGGCGCCGGCGCCCAACGCATCCCCCCAACCCACCGCAGGCAGATTCGTCCCACTCTCTCGTCACAGCGCCCCCCTCCCAACTCCCTGGCTCGCACAAGCCTGGAGCGGTGGAGGTTCTCGAAGCGCTGTTGGGCCTCTCGGGCCGTGCGGAGAAGGCGAATGGAGTCCTGGGGAACCCGGGATGAGGGCGGGGGGGACCCGGTGTCGGTCTGCGCGATCCCGGGTTGGAAGGGGAGGAGCAGGAGAAGGAGCCCCAGGGGAGAGGAACAGAGAGGGCGCTCCACCCACTTCCCTACCCCGTCCGGGACGGCTCGGCGGACAGGCGCGAGGAGTTGGCCCGGGTGGATTCGAACCACCACCGCCGGTTCCAAAGACCGGTGTCCTGCCATTAGACGACGGGCCATTCAGCGCTAGCTGCCTGATGGGGCATCACAGGAGAGATGCGTTGTCTCGACCTCCCTCTCCCCCTTCTCCACGATGGGTATACCGCTGGGCCGGCAGGTGAATCGTACCGCATTCCCCGGTCAGGATTCAACCCCGGGCTCCAGAATAGGGTCCGGGAACTCCTCCAGCGTCCGGCTCAGGATGAACCGTGTCTCGGGGAACGCTTTCTCCATCACCGACACCGTGCCCCTGGCTTCCTCCTCCCGGGCGAAGAGGGCAAAGAGGGCGGAACCGCTCCCCGAGAGGAGAGATATGCGCGCCCCCCCCTCCTGCATTTTCCGCCGGATGCGTTGGAGAAGGGGGAACTCCCGGAAGAGCACGCCCTCGAAGTCGTTCTCGGCCCACCCGGCCACCTCATCCCAGCTGCCCAGGGTACCAGGGGTATGGAAGGCGGGCCTTGGGGATCCGGGATGTCCCATCCGATCCAGATCCAGGAGCCGGTAGGCCTCCGGTGTACTGATCCCGAACGGTGGCAGCGCCAGGACCACCGGAGCGGCCGGAAGCGGAGGAAGGGACATGAGCCGCTCGCCTCTCCCCCACGCCATGGCCAGGGGGGAGCAGGAGAGGAAGAACGGGACGTCGGACCCCAACCCGGCAGCAAGCTCCTGGAGCTCCGGCCACTCTACCCATCCGGGCAGGAGCAGCGACATCGCTCTCAGGGTCGCGGCAGCGTCGGAAGACCCCCCACCCAGCCCCCCTCGGACGGGAAGGTGCTTTTCGAGTCTGATCTCGACCCCAGCGTCTCGACGGGCCAGATCCAGAAACCCCCTGGCTGCCCGGTACACCAGGTTCTCCTCCAGAGGGCCCAGGGGAGGTCCATCCACACGGAGCGTGATCCCGGAGTTGCGGCGCGCCAGAGAAAGAGTGTCACCGAGCTGGATTGCGAGAAACACCGTCTCCAGCTGATGGTACCCGGAATCGTCCCGAGCGAGGATCTTCAGGAGGAGGTTCACCTTCGCCGGGGCGAGAGTCCTCACCATACAGTCGTCACCATTCAGTCGTCTCCGGCCACTGATCTGGCGGTGTCCGGATGTTCTTCCTCCACCGCCTCCTCCACCCGCTCTTCGGATCTCTCCACCTCCTTCATGGAGAAACCCAGCCTCCAGGCGTAGTAGAGCCCGATGACCGTGACGGGAATGAAGCCACCCAGATGGAACCCGAAGGCAAAAGCCAACGTGGAAGCCGCAGGCACGCCGTAGACCCCGAGGCCCATCCGGGCGCCGGCGTGGAAGGTGCCGAAGAAGCCGGGTGCTGCAGGAACGCCCACAGCGAAACCGACAATGGCATTCACAAACAGGGCCGTATCGTACCCCACGTCGATCCCGAACGCCCTGAAGCCGACCCAGAAGGCCAGGGATTGCCAGGCCCAGGTTACCAGGCTCCATACCATGGCCAGGAGGACGAGGCGGGGCTCCCTGAGGATCCTGAGGCCATCCAGGAACGCCTCCAGGGCGTCCACCAGGGTCCGGGCCAGCCTCTTCGGGAGAAACCGCGCCAGCCGCTCCGCCATCCGAACGAGGGGCCTGGGAAAGAAGAGGAGGAGGACCATGGAAAGCAGGAGGACCCCCAGGATGGCGATGGCACCCTGGATCAGCGCTCCGACGGGCCCGTTCCGAAAAGCGCCTTCCCAGGGAAAGCCCGGAGCCGCCATGGCCAGGAACATGTAGGAGACGATGACGAGGCCGTCCAGAAAGCGCTCCACCACCAGTGACCCGAAGGCTCCACTGACCGAGACAGGCTCCAGTCTCGAGAGAGCGTAGGCTCTGGCGAACTCCCCCACCCGGGCCGGGAGGAGGTTGTTGGCCATGAAGCCGATGTTCACCGCCGCCCAGCGGGAACGGAGAGAGCTTCCCGGGTGGATGGGAGCCAGCAGGACCCTCCATCGCAGGGCCCGGAGGAAGAACGTCCCGGTGGCGATGGCAACGGCCAATCCCAGGAGGAGGAAGTCGGCTTCCCGGATCTCCAGCCAGACGACCGACAACTCCACGTCTCTCAACACCCACCAGAGGAGGAAGATCGTCACCGCCAGGCCCAGGCCCGCCCTCCAGCTCAACCTCATCCCCCGAGGCTCCGTGCCGTTGTGGACATGATCAGAAGCCCACCGGCGGTAACCACTCTCCCCCTCTCGGGACCATCGCGGAAGCCCCCCGGAGGAGGTCCCCCATCTCCCTCACCGCCCGATCCAGGCCGACGAAGACAGCTCTCGCGACGATGCTGTGACCGATGTTCAGCTCTTCGATCTCCCGGATGGCTGCCACCGGCGTCACGTTCTCGTAGGTGAGGCCGTGTCCCGCGTGGACACTCAACCCCATCTCCCGCCCCTTCCGGGCGGCGTCAGCCAGGCGGCGCAGCTCGTCACCCCTCCTGTTACCCGCGGCGTTGGCATACTCGCCGGTGTGGAGCTCCACCGCATCGGCACCCAGCTCCTTCGACCGCTCCAGGGCCCCGGTCTCGGGGTCGATGAAGAGAGAGGTCCGGATGCCATGGTTCTTCAGGCGCTCAACCGCCTGCGCCAGGGATGCGAGCGCCTCTTCGTTCGAGAGGTTCAGACCGCCCTCGGTGGTCACCTCCTGACGGTTTTCCGGGACGAGCGTCGCCTGGAGGGGCCGCAGCTCGCAGGCCACGCTGAGAACGTCCGAGGCGGCGGCGAGCTCGAGGTTGACCCCGGTTCGGGTCGTGGCCATGAGGAGACGAACGTCCCTTTCCTGAATGTGGCGCCGATCCTCCCGGAGATGGATCGTGATCCCGTGGGCGCCGCCCAGCTCCGCCAGGACGGCCGCTCTGACCGGGTCCGGTTCGTCGGTTCGTCTGGCCTGTCGGACCGTAGCGACATGATCGATGTTGACGTAGAGCCTCATATCTCCCCCTCCAGCAATTCCCTGAGTTCGTCCGCCACATCATCATCCAACCCCCCCTCAACGGCAAGGTGCAGAATCTCGCGGCCCATGGCTGCATAGAGGGCCCGCTCCCTGGCTTCGAGGCTTCTCAGGTGCAGGCGCACGGTCTCCAGGTCACCCCGGGATATCGGCCCTGTCAGGGCCTGAACGGGCCCCATGCGCTCCAGGTTCTCGAGACTCCCCCGGGCCAGGGGGAGAATCGCCTGGAGAGCCTCATCTTCCGGCACCCCAACCCGGGCCATCAGCCGCCCCGCAGCGGCTATGAGGCCCGCGAGGTAGTTGGAGGCGAAGACCGCCGCTGCATGATACATGGGGCGGCGGGCCACAGGGACCGCCAGCGAGACGCCCCCGAGATGGTGGACGATACGGCGTGCGACGGCCAGGGCACCTGGATCCCCGGAAACGGAGAAATAGACCCCCTGGAGCTGCCTGGCCCCCAGGACAGGATCGGCCAGCGTCTGAAGGGGGTGGAGCGCGCCGATTCCGTATCCCTGGGCCAGCAAGGGGGCCAGGGGGTCCGTTCCCAGTGCGCCCGACAGGTGGAAAGCCGCGCAGCCACGCGGTGCCTCGCCCTGGGCCGCCAGGGCCATGGAGACCCTTGCCAGGTGAAGATCCGGAACGGAGAGGATCACTGCGGTGGTACCGACCGTGGGCCTCTCCAACCCGAAAACGTACCGGGCGATCCCCTGGATGAAGAGGGGATGGGGAGGCGGATCGGGCCTTCGACCACAGAAGGTGAGGGATTCCACGGCCCCGGCCTGCCACAGGGCGTACCCAAGTGAGAGCCCCGCCCTCCCGGGTCCCACGAAGTAGAGTCGTTCGGACATGCCTTCAGACCCTCTCCAGGATTTCTATTCCATCCCGGCCCAGGAGGCGACCGAGGAATGCCGCTGGAAGCCGGACGTCGACTTCCACCTTCGTTCCGTTTCCACGGCGAGCCAGGACTTCCCCCTCCCGGTAGAGAGCAGCCAGGGTCTCGCCGTCCCCCGCAGGAAGGGAGACCCTGATCTCCCTCAGACCGGACCTGATTCGGGCCTTCAGCGCATCCCGGATCCTGACGAGGGACTCCTCCCTATGAGCGGACACGAAAACGGCCGAGGTCCTTTCCAGGGCCCGGATTCGCGCCCGGAGGGTCGCCTCCTCCTCGTGCGTGATCCGATCCGTCTTGTTGAACACCAGTAGCTGAGGCCTGTGGGTGAGATCGAGGTCCGCCAGAACCTCCTGCACCACCTCCCGATGCTCCTCCCAATCCGGATCGGACACATCGATGACATGGAGGAGGAGATGGGCCTCCCTGGCCTCCTCCAGCGTGGAACGGAAAGAGGCGATGAGATGGTGCGGGAGCTTCCGGATGAACCCCACCGTGTCCGTGACGAGGGCCTGATGGCCGGAGCCCAGGTCTACCGTCCGGGTGGCGGAATCAAGGGTCGCGAAGAGCCGGTCCTCGACGAAAAGGTCGGCACCGGAAAGCGCCCTGAGGAGAGACGATTTCCCAGCGTTGGTGTAGCCCACCAGGGCCGCTCTGAATTCTCCAACCCGTCCCTTGCGCTGAACGGCCCGGGCCCGGGCGACCTCCTTGAGCTTCTTCTTCAGGTCGCTGATTCGGGTCCCGATGAGTCGGCGGTCCGTTTCGAGCTGGGTCTCCCCCGGGCCCCTCAATCCAATCCCGCCTCGGATTCGGGAGAGGTGGCTCCACATGCGCCGAAGCCGCGGGAGGAGGTACTCCAGCTGTGCGAGCTCCACCTGCATCTTGGCTTCCCTTGTTCGGGCTCTTGTGGCGAAGATGTCCAGGATGAGCTCCGGGCGGTCCATGACCCGGACCCCGAGAAGGTCTTCCAGATTCTTCCCCTGTGCGGGCGAGAGCTCGTCATCGAAGATGACCAGGTTTGCCTCCGTGCTGTCCAGGAGGTTTCGTAGCTCCCTTGCTTTCCCTTCTCCGATGAAGAAGCGGGCATTCGGGGCGTCGATCCGCTGGCGAACGACGGCGATCACCTCCCCGCCCGCCGTCTCCGCGAGCCTGGCCAACTCTTCCAGGTGCTCCTCGGCCGTCCTCTGGCTGACCTCCCTGGTGGGTGCACCTACCAGAATCGCCCCCTCCACTGGCGTCCTGTTCTCAATCAGCTGAGTGGGAATGGTCTCGTCCTCTCACATGCACGGAAACACGGCACCCGGAGAAGTGGCCCGAGGTGCACCGGAGCCGCGGTTCGTGTCTTCACTCCACTGTATCACGATTCACGGTTTCAGGACCCCTCGTGTACGAAAAGGGATCTGGAGCTCGACACTCGGTCCACCAAGCCACACCTCCCCATTCAACCGGTATGGCACCTCCCCCTCGGAGAGGAAGCTTCGGACCGCCGTCCCGAGTGCCGAGTACTGGAAGGGCACGGGGATCCTCACTCTACGGGTCTCCCGGCCCGGAATGGAAAGCTCCTGACGGTGGAACGCCTCTGCCAGCGTGTCCCACCCGGCGTCGTCCCGTGGATCCTTCACCTCGATCTTGTAGCCGACCCCCTGGAGGTCCAGCCGACGACCGCCTTCATTGGTCACGTCCAGGACGACCTCGGCCGTACCTGAGGTGAGTCCGAGGGCCACCACCTCCACACCCACGATCTCAACGGATGGAGCCCTGTAGAAGAGAGCGCACCCCTGCATGAGACCGGCGGTTATGAGGAATCCCACCGCCCGTCGGAGATTCAAGTGGGTCCTTTCATCCAGAGATCTGTGCATCCAGCGTCTTCGACCTGTGGAGGTGCGTGTTTCCCAGAGATCTACCCGGGCTCCCCTTCTCCTGATCCGGGGCTGTCCTGTCCGCCGGAGCGTGGTGGTTCGGCGGAGCCTGCACCGCTCCCCCGAACATCCTCGCGGCTCTCGGTCCTCCCGAATCCATCTTCCCGCTTGCGGGCCCACCATTCCAGCCGTTTCCGGATCGTTTCCTCGTGTCCGAAGCGGCCCGGTCGATAGAAGGAGCGGCCTGGCAGGATATCAGGAAGATAATGCTGTGCTGCCACACCGTGGGGCTCATCGGGATCATATCGATACCCCACCCCGTATCCCAGCTCTTTCATGAGACCGGTGGGGGCATTTCGAATCTGCATCGGGACGGGAGCTCCCGGGGTTTCTCTGGCGGTCTGCAAGGCCTCCTTCCAGGCCAGATAGGTTCGGTTGGACTTCGGAGCCGTTGCCAGGTAGACCGTGGCTTCGGCCAGGGCCAGCTCTCCTTCCGGAGACCCCAGGAAGAGGAAGGCGTCTCTCGCCGCGACCGCCAACGGCAGGGCCTCCGGGTCGGCAAGTCCGATGTCCTCACTGGCCATGCGGATCAGGCGCCTCGCCAGGTAGAGGGGGTCTTCTCCCCCGTCCACCATCCGAGCGAGCCAGTACAGCGCCCCGTCCGGGTCACTCCCCCTGACCGCCTTGTGCAGGGCCGAAATAAGGTTGTAATGCTCCTCCCCTCCCTTGTCGTACACGGCAAACCGAAGCTGCGCCGCCTCCCGGGCGCTTTCGACGGTAAGAGCCCCGCCTCCTCCAACCAGCTTCGAGGCTCCCTCCAGGATTCCCAGTGCCCTGCGTGCGTCCCCGTCGGATTCCGAGGCGATGAACTCCAGGACATCCTCCTCCCATTTCAGCTCCAGTGGTGCCAGCCCTCTTTCCCCATCCTCCAGGGCCTCGGAGAGAATCTCCATCAGCTCCTCCTCCCGGAGGGGCTCCAGCACGTATACCGGCGCTCTGGAGAGGAGTGGGCGTACGACCTCGAAGGACGGGTTCTCCGTCGTGGCGCCCAGGAGGACTACGGTGCCGTCTTCCACGTGGGGCAGAAAGGCATCCTGCTGGGCCTTGTTGAAACGGTGGATCTCGTCACAGAACAGAACCGTCTTTCGACCCGTAACCCTCTGGCGCTCCCTGGCCTGGGCAATGATCTGCCTGACTCGGGCGACCCCCTCGGTGACGGCGGAGAAGGACTCGAAGGCGGCGTCCGTCCCCAGAGCCATCAGCCGGGCCAGGGTCGTCTTTCCTGAGCCCGGGGGGCCCCAGAAGATCATGCTTCCCAACTCCCCCCGCTCCATCATCGCCCTCAGGGTCTTTCCCGGGCCCAGCAGGTGCTGTTGACCCTTGAACTCCGCCAGGGTCCTGGGCCGCATCCGGGCAGCAAGAGGGAGTCCGTCCGGACCGCCCTCCCCAGGGGACGGGGGGGTGGGGGCGAAGCCTCCCCCTTC
>JASFRP010000068.1:0-9763 GCA_050114895.1 Gemmatimonadota bacterium | reverse complement strand
CCGGGCGGGCCCTCTCCCCACGGTGCGGACCGTCCTGGGGCGAGGTTGTATGCTCTACATGGTGGACTTCGTTCCCGTGCAGCCCCCGCCCTGGGTCCACGGGGATTGGTCCGGCTCTCAGCTGAGCAGCCTGGAGGGTGAGGATCTCGTGGCCGTGGAGGTGTACCGCTCCGTTCTCGAGGTCCCGCCGGAGCTCCTTCGGTACACCGACCGGTTTCGACCCATCTGGAGCGAGAGATCCATGGGGGTGCGATACCAGGAAGACATCCACTGCGGCCTGACGGTGTTCTGGACCCGCTCCGGCTGGTAGCGGGATTCCGGAGCCGCGCGCCACCTTCAACCCGGGTTCGCCACCCCCGCGTCAGAACGAGAGGGTCCGGGAGAAGAACGGGAGGACGTGCTCTTCGATTCGCTCATCTACCCGACTGGTATGCGTTCCGGGATCGTAGATCTCCAGGGTGTGCTCAACTCCGAAGCGCGTGAGGATGCTCGCCAGCTCACGCGCCGATCCCTCAATCCCTCGGTCCTGGGCACCCGCATCCACGGCGAGGGCGCGTAGTCTCTTCAGGTTCGCGATGTACTGATAGACCATGGCGAGAGGCGCGTTCGCGACCCAGGCTGCGATCACGTCGGGCTGAGGCTGCCCTTCCTTCGTGGGCAGGTCGAGATAGAAGGGCGGATTGTTCGGGTTCGGAGACCACGCCGCCGCTTCGGCAAGGGTCGCACGGGCGCCGAAGGAAAGGTCGGCGGCGTCTGCGGGCCGCTCCACCGCCTCCACCTGGGCCCACAGTGGACCGCTGTGGTCCAGGATCGCGCCCAGGCAACAGGGGCTCATCACGTAGTCACTGGAGAAGACATCGGGGCGCTTCATCCCGATTCGTATGGCTCCGTACCCCCCCATCGAATGGCCCACCAGGCCACGGCTCTCGCGGTGCGCGAGGGTTCGGTAGTGGCTGTCGACGTACGAGACGAGGTCCTCGGAGACGAAGGTCTCCCAGTCCCCGGTCGTGACAGAGCTCGAGTACATGCTCCCCTGGTAGAGGGTATACGCGTTCGGCATCACCAGGATCATCTCTCGGGCCGTTCCCGCCGCCAGGGCCTTCTCCATTGCGGCGGGCACGTTCACGAAGTGCTCCGTCCACCCGAACCAGTGCTGGTCGTCGTCCGTGTAGCCGTGGAGAACGTAGACCACCGGATAGCGGCGGTCCGGGCTCGAGCGGTAGCCCGGTGGGAGGTAGACCGAGACACATCGGTCGGGGGAATCCCCCTCCAGGTTCCCCTCCAGCGCCTTCCCGTGGACCTGGACGCGTTCCAGGGTCCCCTCCAGGGGGACAACGGGGACCATGCCGTCCTGGCAGGACGAGGCCGTCTCCTGAGCGCTGGCCCACGGGGGCCGAGCCACGAGGAGGATGGCGACGGCCGCCAGGACCACGGGAGAAGGATGAGCGCACCGACGGCTCGTGATCATGCGATGCCTCCGGGATCGGGAGTCGGGATAATGCCGCACGACAAGGTACGCCCTCGACACACGAAGGCGACATCTGCGCCACCTCAGGATGGGGGGTCGGCCGTCCGGAGCGGGGGGACCTCAGGAGCGGGTCAGGTTCCGGGTCAGCTCAACCGCCCGGGAACACGATCACCCGTCCGCTGAGCTTCTTCTCCTCGGTGTTGATCTGGGCGGTCCCCGTGAACAGGACCCCTGACTCCTTGCCTTCCTCACCAATGATGACAGCGTCTCCCCCGAGCCTGGCCGCTTCCGCGACGAGCTTCCTTCGGAGATCTTCGAAGCCTTTGAACACGGTTCCGGTGCTTGCCTCTACCAGGGCGATGGTGGTGTACGGTCCTTCGGGAGCCTCTGTCAGGACCCGCACTGCGTCGGGGTGACGCTGGGGCCGGGGTTGACTGTCCAGACGGTGCACGTCCACCCCGACGCAACCGCTGGCCCAGAGGACAAGCAGGGGTAGCAGGATACGCTTCATTTCCCCCTCCGCTTCGAGTCTGATCCTCCTCGGCTCGGGGATCCTACCCCCAAAGACAGTCTAAGGGTCCCTTTTCGCTGGTCTCCGGGCGTGGCAATATCTAGGACTTCTCGTACTTCCAATTCCGCCTCTTGCCTTCCGCCAGCCATTCCACGGCTGTGGCGAGTCGTTTGGCGCGGGTCTCCGGGCGCTTGGCTTCGGTGATCCATTCCACATACTCCCGCCGCTGCCCCGGCGGAAACCCTTCGAAGGTGGCCCTGGCCTCCTTGTCTCTCTTCAAAGCTGCCCGAAGGTCCTCCGGCACCTTGGGTTCCCCTTTGGACCTGGTTCGCCGGCTGATGGGCCCCGGGGTCCCTGCGTCGTTCAGCGCCGCGGCCTTCTTCACGTACCCTCGCAGAACCTTCGCCGCGGGCAGATCCTCCACCGAAGTGAGGCGCCCGAACTGGCCCATGGCCTCCCGGGAGACGATACCCGACTCCAGGACCTGGTCGCCCTTCCAGAAGTTTAGAGTGCAGTGTTGTTTGAAGGCGGCCATACTGCAGAGAATCCCCTTGTGCGTGAAGTGGGGAAATCCCCACTTGAGGGTCTCCTCGGCCTCCGGACAGGCTTCGTGCACGGTCTCCCGGATGCGGGTAAGGATGGGTCTGGCGAACTCGGCGGATTTCTCCACATAGGCGTCCACCCGGGGATCTCTGGCTCCCATGGGATCTCCTCACCCTCCTCCTGCAAAGGCCGGCGGGGTGTATCCCTCACGGTCCATCGTGTCGTAGAGGGGGTGGGCCGGCCAGACTCGATCCTCTTCCAGGGCCACCGTGACCGCGAGGATCCGGATCCGCTCGTTGACGGGTAGAGTCAGTGCCCGGGCGCCCGGCGGCAGGTCGATTGCGTGGGCGAAGAGGTACGAGTACTGGTAGGGTTGGTTGCTGCCGTCCGTGTCGTGGCGGTGGGAAGCGAACCAGGCCACCGGCGTGCGCTTGATGAAGCCGGGGGTCAGTCCGGAGACCTCGCTCACTGTGCGCATGCGGGGAGGGGCGTTCGCCGGCTCACCGGGCCGCCGGGGGGCCGGCTCCTCCCTGGACGTCCAGATCCGGTTGTCCCACTGCCCGATGTAACCGGTCCAATCCTGGATAGTGAGCTCCACGGAGGAGCCATCGACCTCGAAGGTCTCTGTCTGGTCACCCTCGGCTGCGGCCAGGAGATAGAGGCGGTTCCACTCGCCCGTCGGGAGATCCAGGGTCTGGCCCCTGGGGGTGACCGCGTTCATCCGCGTCGGCGGTGCCAGTCTGAAGGTGATGGGGCCGAATTCGATCTCCTCCGGAACCATCTCGGCAGGCAGGCTACGGCCAGACCTGTCGAAGCGCCCTGCGGCCACGCTTCCGTCGGGGCTGGCCACGGCCTGGTCGTACGGCAGAGGAACCACCTGCGTCCTGGGTGTGGAGGACCGGAAGGACGGACTGCCAAGACGCACCGCAAAGCTCCGGGGCTGGAAGGGGCCCAGATCCGTCACCAGCTCACCGTCGCGGATCTCGGCCCCTCCCACGGGCATCTCCGCCGCGTTGATTTCCCGGGCGGCGGTGACCGGTTCGGCGAAGGAAAGGCGGACGTCAGGGGCTGGCCGGCCGTCCAGCTCCACGATCCGGACCACATACTCGTCAGTCTCCTCCGCCTTCTTCAGGGCCAGGACCCTGACGCGGTCCGTGTTCAGCCGCAGGAGGGAGAAGGCTCCGCCGAGGGGCCCTTGGTGCCTGGAGCTCTCGAAGGCGACCATGGGCTGGTTCAATCGCTGCGCCTGCCAGTCGGTCTTCGCCTCATGCCAGTCCGAGGCGTGGCCCGCGAGACCGTAGACGAACTCGTGGCGGCCGATGTCCTGAGTACCCTGATCCTCGTATCCGCCCTGGGTGCCGGGGGTCCGCATCAGCGTGAGCCGGAGCGTGCTCTCGTCGGGCTTGTCCGACCCGAACTTGGAATCCGAGAGGACCGTCACGCCGAAGCCTCCGCTCCGGTCGGTGAGGTCGAACCACTGGTGGGATGCCACTTCGAATTGACGCTCGTCGTTGTTCCCCCTCTCGATGGTGCCGACGTCCAGGTTGTAGGTGGCGGCGCGGTTCTCCGCCGTCAGGGGGAACACGGCCTTCAGGTGCGCCTCCCGGGTATTCCAGTCCACCACGTTCCCGATCTCGATTCGGTTCCCGGCATCCCCAGCGGCCAGCCGAATGGTCTGCACGAAGCTCGAGCCCTCCGTCTCCCGGGCCACCTCCAGCGCCACCCGCACGGGGCCCCGTTCCACGATCCGTGCCCGGACCGGTCCTGCAACGAATGCCCGGGGAGCCCGCACCTGGTCCTCCCAATCCATGTTCCAGGCCGGCCAGTTCCGGGGGTTGTCGGTCTTGATCTCGAGGCGTGATGGGCCCGAGAGAAGCTCGCGTCCCAGGCGCTTGTCGAAGATGCTGGCGATGTCACCGTTCCCATCCACCTCCACCCGGTAGCGGGCGTTCTCCAGGGCGGACTCGGTAACGGAGAGCGAGGTGCCGCCGGTGGCCGGCGCCGCGGCGGGTCGGACGTCGTATACCGCGAAACCCACTGACGGGACCGCGGCCAGGAACAACACCGTGCCATCCTCGGCAAGCTGGGCAGGCACCGAACCACCCTCCGGTCCTATCACCTCGACTCCCGCCGGTTTGCCGCCCGGAAAGGACACCTTCGCCTCCACCACGTCCTCCCGGGGGATGTTGAGCGGGTTGTATACCACCACAGCGCTGCCACCAACGTCGGTGTCCAGCGCTGATGCCACCGTACTCGTGGCGTGGGTCAGGACCCCAGCGAACTGATTGAGGGCCAGGACCTCGTCGTTCCACGCATACTCGTAGGCCTTCGGAATGCTGGTCCCGGGAATGATGTCGTGGAACTGGCCGGTCATGACCAGGGTCCAGGCGTCGTTCAGACGCTGGAGAGGGTAGCGCGGGCCGCCCAGCCATTCCGCTATGACGGATGCACGCTCGGCGTCGTCGGCCAACACCTCGTTCTGTCGGTTCCATCGCTTCACGTAGGCCTGCGACGTGATGGAACCAGCGGAGTGGTTGATGAGCTCCAACTCGCCCTTGTACCGCGGGAGCCGGGAGGTCTCCTCCGGGCTGATGGCCTTGAACATCTCCTCGGCGGTGGCGGAGACGATCTTCAGGGGCCCGTCCCCCACCCGCACCTCCTGGTCCGGATCGGAAGGCGGGGCGGTGCCCCGCCGGTCCCATGGGTTCGGGAGCACGGTGGGGCTGCCCGTGACCATGGCTTCCATCAAGCGCACGGACCCTTCCGTGGGGGAGCCCCCGGTGTCGCCGGTGCCGTAATACATGTAGTCGGTGAAGAGACCGCTGGACTCGCCGTTCCACTGCACTCGGGCAGGCCAGTCCACCAGGGGGCGGCGCCGGGCCTGCGTGGAGTCGTCGGGAAGGGAAGGCGGCGTCTTGCTCAGGTCGTAGGTGACGGAGCCGGAGTAGCTGCCAGGGTTCAGGGCGGCCAGGATCGTGGCACCGTCGGTGCCTTCCCAGATACCGATGTTGAAGGGGATCCCGTCGGGGGTCCTTTGGGGTGAATCGGGACCGCCCACCCGGGCAGCCGGTTGCCAGCTCGAGGAGAGCTTCTGCGTGGAGAACCCCTTGATCCCGGCGTGGGCGAGAATGCTCGGAAGAGATGCCGGGAAACCGAAACAGTCCGGCAGCATGTACTCCTGGCTGGTCCTGCCGAATTCTCTGCGGAAGAACTGGGTGCCGTAGAGGATCTGGCGGAACACCGATTCGGCGGACGGGGAGTTGACGTCGTTCTCCTCCATGGAGGAGCCCGAGGGGAACCAACGCCCAGCAGCCACGTAGTCCTTCAGCTTCTCGTATGCGTTCGGATAGTATTCCTTGATCATCCGGTATCGATTTGCGCCGCTGAAATTGAAGGTGTAGTTCGGGTATTTCTCGAAGAGGGCGAAGTTCTCCCGAATCGTCTTGGGGAGGTACTCCCGGATGGTGGTCTCGAAGTCCCATCGCCACTCGGTGTCCAGGTGGGCATACCCGACCACGAAGAGCGTCGGTTCACGGGTCAGGTCCGGGAGACGCTGGGTCGGCACGTTCTGGGCACCGAGGCAGGCGGGAGCGACCGCAGCCATGGAGACGACGAGAAACCATGGGGCCGGGATGCCGAGGAGAGTCCGGGGAGGTTGACGCATGGTGAGCTGCCCGCAAGAGGAGTGTGAGGCCGTCGACGCGTGGTCGGCATGAGCGAAGGGAACATACCAATCCGGCGCCCGGGACCGAAAGTCGCAGGATCCGGGAGACTCGGGGCCGGGGTGATTGTGTGCCCCGGAGGAAAGACCCCCACCCGAAGGACGTTGGAGACGGTGCTCCGCCGGACGATGCCGAGCCCGACGGGGCCCCGCCGATGGTCACCCGCCCCCGATGGGCGGGAAGAACCCCACGGTATCGCCGTCGTTCAGGACCGTATCCGGCTCCCGATGGACGTTGTTGACGAAGATCAGTGCCACGCCTTCCTTGGGGATGCCGAGTCGGGCCATGACCTGGGCCACGGTCTCCCCGGGGACGATGGGGAAGCTTTCGGCGTCCAGGGGCTGAGATCCAGCCAGCGACGCGAAGCATTTGACGACGATGGTCACCTCAACCTCCGTCAGGCGAGCGTCACGGCCAGCCGAACCCATCCACCCTCGCCCGCTCCCGATTCCAGCCCTTCGACGGTGCCCTGGCGCGCCAGCAGCGGGCGTTGCGCCAGCGATTCGGCGAGGTCCGCCAGGGGACGGTTGAACAGCTTGACGACGACGATGCCGTCGTCGTGGACCCCCACCGCCGGGTCGTGCTCTTCGTGGGTGATGCCCTCCCGCATGCGGGCATAGTAGCCGCCCCTCCGCATGGTGGCACCGGCGAGCCCCGGCATGGCGCCGGAGAGGGCCAGGACCGCGCCGGGTTTCACGACGGCGCGGTCAAGATCGTCCACCGGCTGCCCATCGAGGAAGACGGTCTGCAGCCTTTCCTCGACGTAAGTGGCGTCGATGCCGAGGACGTCCTCCAGGAACTTCCGCACGGTCGCGCCAGCGCCACCGGCGATGCCGACGCCTCGCTGCAGCAACGCCTTGAAAGCATGCTGCGGCAGGGTCAAGCGTATGGCCGGCGCCTCGGGCATCGCTCCGTCCCGCTCCTGGAGACCGCCGGGTCCGACCCCAGCCGGGCCGAATCCGCCACCCTCAATCGAACACCGAGTCCAACTCGGCGTCCGAGACGTCGAAGGTCACGTTGTGGGGCGCCAGCGGTTCTCGCTTGAAGTAGCGTGGCAGTCGGTCGTCCGCCTTCGTGAAGCCGGCCCGCGCGTTGAAATCGCGCTCGAAGGCCAGGATCTTGCTGCCGTATGCAGCCACGCCGTCGGCATCGAGGTCCCAGCCGTAGTAGGCGTTCAGCAGGTCCACGAGGGCTTGGAAGGTCTCCGGCTGATCCAGGACCGCGAAGGCCACGAACAGGCACATCCCCGTGGCGTCGACCGCGGCCGTGGCGATCTGCAGGTTCTTGGACAGCGCGGCCTGTCCCTCTGCCTTCAGCGGATCGACATCGCCGCCGACCTTGAGGATGTTGGTCGCCACCGCGTATCCGGCGGTGTGATCGGCCCCCATGGGCGACGTCGCGTAGGTGACGCCGATGCCCTTGACGGCCCTTGGATCGTACGCCGGCATCGCCTGACCCTTCACACACGGTGCGTGCTCGAGGCCGAATACCCGGGCCGTCGTGGCTGCGCCGGAACCGAGAATGCGTCCCAAGGGTGTACCCTCGCCCACCTCGTGCAGCAGCTCGATGGCGGCCTTCCCGTCGCCGAACTTCGCCACCCCCGCTTCCATGGCGACGGCGATGGTGGCGCCCATCTCGATGGTGTCGAGGCCGTAGTCGTCGTCGAGGCGGTCCAGCTCGGCGATGACGTCGAGGTCGTCGATACCGCAGTTGGCTCCGTGCGCCCAGACGGTCTCGTACTCGGGCTGCTTGGTGACAAACTTGCCGTCCTTGTCGACGAACGTACCGGAGCACTTGATGGTGCAGCCGCGGTGGCAGCCATGGGTGGCGCTACCGCCGCGGGAAACCTCCAACTCGGCCTGAGTCTCGCCGCTGATCTTCGAGGCGCCTTCGAACTGGCCGGTAGCGAAGTTGCGGGTAGGCAGCGCACCGGCCTCGTTGATGACGTTGGTCAGCACGTTCGTGCCATATGCCGGCAGGCCCTCCCCCGTCACCGGATGTTTCGACAGGCCGTCGACCCACGCTTTGCTCGCTGCCTTGAAAGCCTCGGGGTTGGCGGGAGCTCGCACTTTGGCGCCTTCGGCATCGACAATGATGGCCTTGATTCCCTTCGATCCCATCACGGCGCCGACCCCGCCCCGCCCGGCGTGGCGGGTGGGACGTCCTTCGACGTCGGTGATACTGACCGTGGAGTTGGCGTAACCCATTTCGCCGGCCGGGCCGATGGAAATCATCGCACCCTTCTTTTCGTACTCCCCCAGGAACCTGTCCATCAGCTGATAGTTGGTAGCCCGACGCAAGGACTCGTCGGCCGTGATGGTGACGCCGTTCTTGCTGATGCGAACCACGTAGAGGTCGTCGTCCTTTCGCCCGCCCTCCAGGACGATGGCGGCGTAGCCAAGGCGGGCCAGCAGCTGCGCTGCCTGGCCGCCGGAGTTGGCTTCCTTGATGCCACCGGTCAGGGGGCTCTTGCAGCCCACCGAGAGTCGGCCACTCATGGATGCCGCGGTGCCCGACAAGAGACCCGGTGCGATCACCAGCTTGTTCTCCGGTCCCAGGGGATGGGCGTCGGCCGGAACTTCCGTGGCGATGATCGCCGAGGTCAGGCCCCGCCCCCCAAGACCTGCGTATCCACCTACGGGCGTAGGTACGGCCTTCGGTCCGCCGTCGGCACCCACGTCGATTCGGAGGATCGTGTTCATGAGAGTTCTCCCGCGTTCATGACGTAACTACACGGCCTTCGGGAGCGTGTCCGTTTGACGCGCTCCTTCAGGTTCCCAGCCGCATGGTAGACGACGCCCCGGTCGGGGAAAGGCGCCGGAGGGGGGCGAACGATAGCCTCGTTTTCGCTCATCACAGACTCCCAGGCGCGCCACGATGGGCGCATAAGAACCCTACGCTGCCAATCCCCCCGCGTCAAACAGAATCTCTAGAGCCGCCTGGCGATGTAGCGCCGGACTCCGTCCGCCCATTTCTCGTCGCTCGCGTGTGGTCCGGGTGCGACGCCGGGCACCCCGACGCGGGGCCTCGGGGTGAGGTGGTAATGAACGTCGGTCCGGTGGCTCCCGGTGGGGTCCAGGCCATTCGTGGCGCGCGTTGCGGTATCCCACAATTGAAGCGACGTTGTGGATCCTCACGACACCCTCTTTGTCGGGCCCCGGAGTGGTAGATGGTCAGTGAAGACGAGTTCTTCAGGAACGTCACCTTGCGGATCTGCGGCCACCTGGAGATCGAAAGGGGCCTCCAGGCCTGTTTCCGATACATCTCCGAGCACCTCCCCGCCGACCGCATCTACCTGGAAAAGCACGAGCACGGGCTGGGAGCCATGCGGATCGTGGCGTGGGCGGATTCGGACGGTTGTGGGAGGGTGGACCGACTGATCCCCTACGGTGAGGAAGCTCGAGCAGCCATGGCCGACCTGGCGGAGGCTTGGAGCAGAGGGGAACACCCGCCCGTGCTGGTCATCAACCGGTCCCAGGAGGAGCCCGTGACCCGGGGGATCCTGAAGGCCCTGGATGA
>JASFRP010000067.1:0-9782 GCA_050114895.1 Gemmatimonadota bacterium | reverse complement strand
GGAGGAGGATCCCGAGAGCCACGGCCCTGTTCCTGGGGCCCAGATACAGGTAGGCGGGGGCTGCGAACAGGTAGACGAGGCCGATTCTCTGGAGGACCCCCATGATCCGGACATTCGGGAGATCGAAGCGGGGGAACGCCGCCATGACGATTCCCAGGCCAAAGAGAATGAGTGACCGTTTCAGGACGTGACCCAGGAGCTTCTTCCTGGAGTCACCCCTGGCCAGCCTCTTTCCGAAAGAGAGGGGGACCGAAACCCCGACGATGAAGAGGAAGAAGGGGAAGATGAGGTCCGTGGGAGTCCATCCGTGCCATTCGGCGTGCAGCAGCGGCGCGTAGACGTGACTCCAGCTCCCGGGGTTGTTCACCAGGATCATTCCGGCGATGGTGAGGCCTCGGAACGCGTCAAGGGATTCCAGACGCCCCGGGGGCATGGGGGGCCGGGTCACTCTCCCCTCCCTTTCATCTGGAAGGTCTCCTCCACGAAGTCGGCAAGGCCCCCGACCATCTCGGGCTCGTCCAGGAGGAAGGACGGAATGGAGAGCTTCAGAGCCGGATCATCCGTCACCAGGGCAAGGGTCCGGACGGACTCGGGATCCGAGGGATCGAAGAGGGGGTTGGGGTGCGTCCCCTTCCGATGGATCTCGAGCTTCGGTTCCGGAAGGCTCTTGAAGCCCTCCGCCAGGACGATATCGGCGTCCCACAAGAAACGCCCCACCATTTCCGGCAGGGCCATCTCACCGTCGGGCCAAGCTCCCACCAGGGCGAAACCCGTGGGGCTCGCCATCACCGTACGAACGGCACCTCCCTCGTGCCTGTGCCGCCATGAGTCCTTCCCGGGCTGATCGACCTGGAAGCCGTGGCCATGCTTCACGGTCATGATCCTGTATCCCCTACGGTTCAGCTCCGCCGCCAGCGCAACCGTCAGCCCGGTCTTGCCGGAGTTCCTCCTCCCGATGATGCAGAGCACGGGAGGTCCGCCGGAGGTCACCTCGCCCCCCTCCCCTCCTCAGGGTCGGGGGAAGACACCCATTGGCGCCGTCTCTCCAGGATCGCTTCCACCTTCATCCCGTCTGCCACGGTGTTGACGTTGGTGAAGGCCGCCGCAACCTCTGCCGGGTCCCCCAGGTCCGCGAGGGGAATCAGGTCGAAGTCGACGGTGTCCAGGAGAGCTTTCATGGACCTGCGCCCCGACCTGGCCAGCTCTCTTGCCGGTCCCAGACAGTCCAGGCTGTACGCTGCGCACAGAGGCTCCA
This sequence comes from Gemmatimonadota bacterium, assembly GCA_050114895.1. Taxonomy (GTDB): domain Bacteria; phylum Gemmatimonadota; class Gemmatimonadetes; order Longimicrobiales; family Gaopeijiaceae; genus JASFRP01. Next base: position 8,527 of record JASFRP010000067.1, on the reverse strand, counting down.
TCCCCAGCGGCCCCGGACTGTCCGGTACCAACGCTCCCTTCCGCCGCCCCCTGAAGTCCAGGATCCTCCCCACCAGGACGCGATCCACCAGAGGCATGTCGCACCCCAGGACGAACGCACCCCGCAGCCCCATTTCCCTGGCCCATTCCAGCGCGGTGATGAGTCCCCCCAGGGGACCCAGGCCAGGCATGACGTCCCGCCGACTGGGGACTCCGAATGCCCTGGCTACGAATGGGTGATTCCCCACCATCCCTCGCATGGAGAAGTGGGGCTCCAGGGCATCCAACGCCCACCGGGCCATGGGTCGGCCTCCCATGAGGGCCATGGCCTTGGGCCGCCCGTAACGCCGGCTCTCTCCGCCGGCGAGGACGGCGCCGAGAAGCTGGTGCGGAGGCCATGCCCGGTCGCCGGTCATTCTCTTTCGCCTTCCCAGTCCCGCACCCGGCCTCCACCAGCGTAGAGATTGAAGCGTTGGCCACGTGCGAAACCGATGAGCGTTACGTTGAATTTCCTGGCCAGCTCCACCGCCAACGTCGACGGCGCCCCCACCGCCACCACCACCGGAACTCCCGCAGCGACGGCCTTCTGGAGGATCTCGAACGAGGTCCGTCCGCTCACCACCAGGATCCGATCCCCGAGGGGTACCTTTTCCTCCAGAAGAGCGTGGCCCACGATCTTGTCCACCGCGTTGTGTCGCCCCACGTCTTCCCTGAGGGACTCCATCTCACCAAGAGGATCGAACAGGCCCGCGGCGTGGAGACCCCCCGTCCGTCGAAAACCCTTCTGGCCCTCCAGGAGGAGCTCCGGCAACCTGGGCAGGATCCGAGCCTCCACGGACAGGGTCCCGTCCGGGATGACCTGGCATCCCCTCACCTGCACGGCCTCCAGCGAGCCCTTTCCGCACACGCCGCAGCTCGAGGTCGTGTAGAAGTTCCGGTTGACGAGGTCCGGATTCAGGACCAGGCCCTCTCGGAACCGGACGGTCACGACGTTGTACTCCTGGAGTTCGCCGGTCTGGCAGTAGGTGATCTCCCGGATGTCTTCCCTCCTCTCCAGGATCCCTTCCGAGAATAGAAAACCCGCGGCGAGCTCGAAGTCGTGCCCCGGTGTCCGCATCGTCACCGATATGCTCCGGGTGGAGGTCCGGCCTTCCAGGACCGTCTCCACCCGGACCTCCATGGGCTCCTCTACCGCCACCCGGTCTCTAAGGACATTCCTCGCGCCGGGCTCCAGGCGTTCCACCTGGAGAGTGGAGGCGGTCTTTCGCTGAGAGATCAGGGGAGGCTCCCTTCAACTCCCGAGGCCCGCCACACCTGCCAGCATCATCGCCGGGATGAAGATGGCGAGCCAGCCCAGAATGGCCGTGAGGATCGCTTTCCCCGTACCGAAATCCAGGGCCTGGCGTATGGCGATGACCCCCGCTACCAGCATCCAGAAGGGGAGAACGAGACGCACCAGGCCACCCACCAGGGGAAGGACGGCCAGGAGGTAGAGGACTCCCGGTGACTGGGCGAACCCCAAGGTCCGCAGGAGCTCACCCCAGGTGGCCGTCCCCCCAAAGATCTTGGCCCCGATGAGGTACGTGACCCCGGCCCAGATGAGCCAGCCCAGGAGGGCCCCGACGGGAGCGAATATGACGGAGGAGAGCCCCTCTCCGATGGCCCCGACCCCGGAGGCCACGGCGACCATGGCCACGACTGCGGCGGCCTGACCCGTAGCGGTGGAATCCGCCTCCACCTCCTCATAGGTCTGGATGTTGAGTGTCGCCGCGCCGATCATGCGAGCCACCAAATCTCCCTGAGCCATGATCTCCGTCCTTTTCTGAGGTGAACCGATCCTCTGTGAAGATAGGTGAGTGGGCCCGTCCGGGAAAACGATCCTGGTTCGCGGGAATCCCCGTTCTTCGCCCTGGGCCGCGGTTACCTGCCGCCAGCCGGGAGCCCATCACGGGGCCATGAGATCGGCTGCCCGGAGACGGGCTATCTCCTCTGTTCCTCTGGGAAGTAGGGTTCCAACGCCGCTCTCGGGGGGTGGGGCGTCACCAGGCTCACTGTCACCATGAGGACCGCGGACACCAGGAAGCCGGGCAGGACCGGGTCGATGGTCTCCGGTCCGAACCCCTTCCAGAGGAAGGTGCTCAGCACCCCTCCCACCATGGCTGCTCCGGCGCCCTCCTTCGTCCCTCTCCTCCAGTAGACCCCCAGGACCACCGGAATGAAGAACGCCGAGGCCATGAGGGCGGTGAAGAGAAGCACGATGAACTGAACCAGCTCTCCCTCCCCGACTCCCGTCAGCAGGAGAATCACCGGAACGCATCCCACCACGAGGATCCCCAGTCGATCCACCCTGACCTTCTGGCGCTCCGTGGCTCCGGGGTGGACCAGGTTCTGGTACAGATCGTAGGAGAGGGCGGAGCCGGCCACGATGAGGAGTGAGTCCACCGTGGACATCATGGCCGACGTGATGGCCGCCAGCATGAGCGCACCGAGGGTGGGCGGGAGAACCGCACGGGCGATCATGGGCATGGCCAGGTCCCCCGTAGGCAGCACGGGGAACAGAACCACGCTGGCCAGGGAGAGGATGAACACCAGGAGGTTCACCCCGGTGATCACCACGATGGCGAAGAGCACCCCTCGCCGGATGGTGGGCATGTCCTTCATGGCGTAGAGGCGGATGAGCTTCTCCGGGGTCGCCACCGAGCCCAGCATGAAGGCCAGCCCCATGGTGAAGAGGAGGGTGCCGGGGAGTCCCTCCCAGGTGAAGGTCAGCGGGTTCACGGCCTGAACGTAGGTGAAGAGATTGTCCACCCCGTCCAACTGGCGGATGGCCAGGGGTACCGCCAGAACCACGCCCAGGATCATGACCACCAGCTGAACGAAGTCGGTATACACGACTGCGATCATCCCTCCGACGACCGTGTAGATCAGAAGGATCACCGTGAACCCCACCATCCCCCAGCTCATGGGGACGCCGAACACGATGTTGGCGATGAGGCCCCCGGCCACGATCTGGGCCTGGATGTAGACTACCGTGGCCACCAGGATGATGGCCGCCGACAACCCACGAATTCCCCTGCTGTAGTACCGCGCCTCCAGGAAGGACGGAAGCGTGAGTCTCCGCACCCTGGTGAAGCGGGGGGCAAGGACGGCGGCGGTGAACCAGTAGGCCAATGGGATGGAGAGGACGAGCCAGCCGAAGGACCAACCCACCGTGTACATGACCCCGATGGTTCCGATGAAGGTGCCCGCGGAGGTGTGGGTGGCGGCCAGCGTGGCACCACCCAGGACCCACCCGAGCTTCCCCCCCGCGATCCAGTAGTCCGACTCGTCCCGTGTGTGACGGAGGCTATACCAGCCGATCCCGAAGACGATGAGGAAGTAGGCTCCAAAGACCCAGAGGTGGAGGGTCACGGGCCTGAGCCCCTTCCCTCCACCCACCACATCCAGAGGAGGTAGAGGAGGACGATCACTGCGAAGGAGGCGAAGAGCCCCCAGAAGATGAACCCCGCCCCCAGGATGCTCCTCAAGTGGCACCGCCTTTAAGGAAACGCACTCCGGCGACCCCCATGGCCAGCAGGGTCGCGATGACCAGGATATCGAGGGCTCGCTCCAGATTCAGGAAGGGGGCCTCCCCCTGGACCACCCGGAGGAGGAGCACGGACGGGACACCCTGCAGCGCCACCTCGTAGACCCCGCCTTCCGCCCCTCGAGGGCGGCCGACCACGGAGGTGGGGAAGGATTCGGTGACCGTGAGTCCCTCCGGCACGGTCACCCTGGCCACGAAGGTCCGGGGGACTGGATCCCGGGGCACCCAACCCACTGCCGGGATCGGCACGGTGACCCGCCCCTCGCCGGACCACGGATCTTCCACCCTGTAGCTGAGGTGGAGAGTGAACAGACCTCCCCTGGGGAGAGGCGTCACCGCTCCGGACCAGTATCCAGGGCGAAGCTCCTGGAGCTCGAAGGCGAGGTCATCTCCTCCCACAGACGCCCTCGAGGCGGTAAGCCGGGTGGTTCCCGGCGTGAGGAGAGTGATGGGAAGGTCCGGGGCTCCTGCCTCGGGCAGGAGCCGGTATTCCAGGTCCACGGGGACCGGACCCCGCTCCCTGGGAAGCCTGGCTTCCAGCGTCGCCTCCACCAGGGCTCCCTGGGCCACGAGGGAGCGGCAGGGCAGGACCAGGGCCCAGATCGCCAACGGGAGAAGGCACGCAGCAGGGGCCCGGCCCAACCGCCCTCCTACTCCCAAACCTCCTCCAGGAGCCTCAGAGCGTTGCCTCCCATGACCTTCTTGACGTCCTGGTCGGAGTACCCGTGCCCGACGAGCCATCGCAGGATGTTCCGGGAGCCTTCCACAGGGTTTTCGATCCCCTTCACGTACTCCACCTCCTGGTAGTCCATGTCCTTCAGCCGGCGTTCAGCCCCGGTCCCCCCGTGAGCATCCTTGATGGAGAGATTCGCCGCGTAGGTATGATGTAGGCCCACATGGTCTCCGAAGAGCGAGTCCGGCCCAAACCCCACGTGGTCGATCCCCACCAGCTCCTTCACATACTCGAAGTGCTCCATGAAGGCTTCGAGGTCGTGGGTCCGCCGGTTGTAGGTGAGCGTAGTGTGAGGAGCTGCCTCGATCCCGATGACTCCCCCCTTCCCGGCACAGGCCACCAGGACCTCGTCCGGCGCCATACGATTCGAGTCCCACAGCGCCCGGGCTCCGATATGGCTGAGCACGATGGGCTTCTCGCTCACTTCGATGGTGTCCAGGGTGGTCTGGTCGCCGCAGTGGGAACAGTCGATGAGCATGCCCACCTTGTTCATGCGCTCCACGGCCTTTCGCCCGAAGACCGTGAGCCCGCCGTCCCTGGGCTCTTTCAGCCCCGACCCCAGGGCGTTGGCCTCCGAATAAGCGATTCCCAGGAGCCGGACGCCGAAGCCGTAGAGGACTTCGATGCGATCCAGCTCGTTCTCGATCATGGCAGCCCCTTCCATGGAGGCGATCCAGGCGATCTTCCCGTCTCGGTGCGCCCGATGGATGTCCTCCACCCTCAAGGCCGGAAAGACGAAGTCCTGGTGGGCCATATCGCAGAGCCGGATCCCGAGATCCTGGAGGATCTCGTCCCACTTCCAGCCGCCCTTGGAATGCATGGTGCAGATCCCGTCCAGGAGGTTGTCGAAGACGGCGTCCCAGTGGGCTCCGGCAAGACTCTCGAACGCCGTGGCCTGCCGCCCCTCCCTGACCATGGCGGGGGTTTCGGACATGTCGGCCGGGAAGAGGCCGAGGTGCTCGTGCAGGGAGACCAGAACGGTCTCCTTCAGGAGCCGGGTGGCCCGGGCCTCATCCTCCTCCGTCAAGGGAACGGTGAAGGGCTCCACCCGGCTCGGCTCCCTCACCAGGTCGAACGCCTTGTAGTCGGTTCCGGCTTCCAGGTATTCGAAGGACCGGTACCCGGCGTAGCTCTTCTCCAGTGACATTCGGCTCCCCGCTTCTCGTTGGGTTTCTGATCGGTACCTGCAGTCGGCCACCGAGGCGTTCCTCGGCCCCGACTCAGGGCATGATTCCGTGGGGTACGAACGCGACCATGCGGAGGGGGCCGCCGCTCCCTCCCCTGATCTTCATGGGGAGAGCCACGACGTAGGCTCCCTCCTCCGGCAGGGCCTGGAGATTGGCCACATTCTCGAACCCCGGTACGTTCTCCCCGTAGAGGATCTGATGGGTCTCGAAGGTGGCGGATTGGCCGTAATCGATGCTGGGGGTGTCGATGCCCAGGGAGGCGATTCTCCGATTGTCCACCAGCCATTGGGCTGCCTCGGGAGCCAGGCCCGGGAAATGAAGCTCGGGCACGGCCTCGGGCCCCTTCCGGTCCGTGCCCAGGTAGAGGACTGGATCGGGCCACCGTTCGCCCCAACCGGTTCGCAACAGGAGGATGACTCCGTCGGGAAGGGCCCCGTGGCGGGATTCCCAGTCCAGGAGATCTTCCACGGATACCAGGTAGTCCGGAGTGACCCGGTCCGAGACGTCCACCACTGCAGCGGGACCGATGAGGCTCTCCAGCGAGACCTCATCGTTGGTCTTCCCCCCCCGGGCAAAGTGAATGGGCGCATCGAAATGGGTGCCCCCATGTTCAGAGGCGGAGTAGTTGTAGGAGGAATAGAACCACCCTCCCTCCGTCTCCCCGTTGGCCACCTCGTCCAGGTGAAAGCCATCGGCGGTGGGCCAGTAGATGGTCTCCTCATCGTAGGCGTAGGTGAGGTCGACCCAATCCCCGGCGCTCCCACCGAAAACCGCCCCGGGGTCGGGTTGTGGGGGAGACGGGGATTGACACGCCGTCAGGATTCCGGCCACCAGAACCAGCAGACGAACACGAAGCACCTGAGCCTCCCTTTCTTCATCGGGGCCGGTACACGCCTGATGAAACCCCCGGCGGGTTACCGACGAGAAGGCCTCTCCTCCGTCGGAGGTCCAACCCTGTGGGAATCTCATCATCGAGGAAAGTCATAGAATGGGCGTTCGGCCCGGTCCGGGAAAGGATCGGTTCCGGACTGCGCCCGGGCGGCCCCGGCTCCGGAGGGAGAGCCGGGGGGTCCAGCAGCACCCCCGCCATTCCGGGATGAGGACTCTTGAGAGTACGGGGCCGGAGGTGAATTATGAGGCAACGCTCCACCGGAACCAGACTTCGTCTCACCCCCACGGGGGTGGTGCAGATAATCACCGGACCGGAGGATTCCCCACCCCTCCCTCCGCCGGCGTCTGCAAGAGAAAAGAGGAGGGTTCCATGGCGTGCGCCAAACTTCAGGAATACCTGGACTCCCAAAGCGTGAAATACGTCTCCATCAAGCACTCCCCGGCCTTCACCGCCCAGGAGATCGCGGCCTCCGCCCACATTCCGGGACAGGACGTGGCCAAGACGGTGGTGGTCAAGCTGGACGGCGAGATGGCCCTGGTGGCCCTACCGGCCACCCAGATGGTGCGGATGAACCATCTGAAGGCAGTCATGGGAGTGGAGAAGGCCGAGCTGGCATCCGAAGAGGAGTTCAAAGGCCGGTTCCCGGACTGCGAGGTCGGGGCGATGCCTCCCTTCGGGAACCTCTACGAGATGGACACTCTCGTGGATGAGGCGTTGGCCAAGGATCACGAAATCGCGTTCAACGCGGGTACCCACACCGAGCTCATTCGGATGACGTACGCGGACTTCGACCGTTTGGTGCGCCCGAAGCTGCTGAAAGGATGAGTCCGCGGGGGGGCCGGCCGGTCCTCATGTGAAGTGGTTATGGGCATGGGCGGGCTCAGATGGGCCCTACTGGATTGAGCTGCGGTCGCTTTGGCGCATTCGACTTCGAGAGACATTCGGACTCGTTCGTGACGATAGTTTGCGGTCACGGCCACGGTGGTTCTTATATTGAACTATATCCGAGTCCGCCCAACCCGTTGTTTTGCAGATTTTTCGATTCCCATAAGAGACACCAGGATCCGGGCCCCTGTAGGAGGAGGTGGGCTGAAGGGCTCGGTTTACCTCCGATGTTACCCCCCTTGCAGGGGCGTCGCTTGCGGGGAAGAAGAATTGAGGTGATGGTCCTTCACGGCTGGGCTACTCTTCTCCGACGACACCCACAACCCGAGAGACCGAGCGGTGAGCAAACAGGAATTCGTGGACTTTTACGAAGTTCTTCAGGTGAGCCAGAACGCCGATACCGAGACGATCGAGCGCGTCTTCCGGCTCCTGGCCAGGCGCTATCATCCCGACAACCAGGAATCCGGGAACGAAGAGAAATTCCGCCTCGTCCACACCGCGTACCAGACCCTGAGGGATCCTGGGGAGAGAGCCCGATTCGACGTCCATTACGATCGCCAAACGACCAACCAGTGGCAGATCTTCGGGCAGGGTACTGCCCACGGAAGCCAGGAGGATGACCAGAGAATCATCAGGGGAATTCTGTCCGTGCTCTACGTCGCCCGACGGCGCGATCCCCACCGTGGCGGGTTCGGCAACCTTCAACTCGAGCGCGTGCTGGGGGTTCCCCGGGAGCACCTGGAGTTCCCCCTCTGGATCCTGAAGCAACGGGGGTGGATCGAGATCCTGGATAATGGACAGACCGCCATCACCATCCACGGGATCGACCAGGTCATCGGCGAAGGTCTGGAGCCTGCGGATGATCGCCTTCTCCCCAGGGCCGCTGCGACGGAGGCGGAGGTTGAAATGGGAAGGCCTGACCCGGGGGAGGCCTCCTGAATTCGGTGGACGGCTCCCCTTTCTCGGAAGCTCGACCCGGGAGCGGAGCTCAGAGGGGGTCAGCGGCGCAAATCGGCATAAGATCACTAGAAGCGGCCTCTCACCTGGGGGCCGTTCTCTCATGGATGCATAGAGGATTGGCCTGCGGTCCCTTCGCGCCCTGGCTCGTCTCCGGCGGCTTCGCCGCCTCCGGCTCGAACCAGCGATGGGCGCTGACGGATTCGAACCGCCGACCTCCTGCTTGTAAGGCAGGCGCTCTGAACCGAGCTGAGCTAAGCGCCCTTCGGTGCTCAACGCTAACTAAAT
>JASFRP010000066.1:0-9793 GCA_050114895.1 Gemmatimonadota bacterium | reverse complement strand
CCTTCCCGGTCTCTACCTGGTGTGGGTCGGGGGCTGGCCCATCTTCGTCGTCGGGTCTGCCTCCCTTCTCTTCGCCGTCGCCTACACGGGTGGACCTTTCCCCCTCGCCTACTACGGCCTCGGCGACCTCTTCGTGTTCCTCTTCTTCGGTCTCGTGGCGGTTGGGGGTACGGTGTGGGTCCAGGCCCGGTCCTTCGGCCCGGAGGTCCTCCTGGCCGGCGCCGGGATGGGCGCCCTCAACACCGCCATCCTGGTGGTCAACAATCTCCGGGACCTGGAGACGGATGCCCGGGCCGGGAAGTGGACGATGGCGGTGTGGCTGGGCCATGATGGGAGCAAGTTCGAGCTGCTCTTTCTGGCCTTCCTGGGGTTCGGGGCTCCCCTGGTGGGAATGGTCTTCTATGACTGGACCTCCTGGGTGCTTCTCTCCTTCGGGGCGGCGATTCCACTCCTGGGCCCGGCCAGAGCCATCGCCGGCTATGCTCCCGGGGATGATCCCGGGACCCTCATCCCCCCTCTGGGTGCTACCGCCCGGGCTGTGGGGCTCTACGGGCTCCTTCTGGGCCTGGGCCTGGCGCTGGGATCGGGCTGACCTCGTGCCGTTCCTCACCCGGACCCTCTCCTCCCACGGGGATTCGGATGCCCTGGTGGCGGCTGGGCACGCCGTCTCGGTCGGAAGCCTGGACCAGGCGGCGGAGAAGGCGGCCGGACGGCTCGTCACCTTCGGCATTCGTCCAGGAGAGGTGGTAGCCCTGAAGGGGCATCCGGACGCGTCCGTCCTGGTGGCCCTGCATGGGATCTGGAAGGCGGGTGCGGTTCCCCTCCCCATGAACCCGGGGTGGACCGAAGTGGAGGAGGCAGCGGCGGTGAGGCTTCTCCGCCCCGGAGTGGCGCTCCTGGGGAAGGGGATGACGAGGGTAGCAGGGACGACGGAGAACCTGGCCCTGGAGGCTGGCCCTTCCACGGAGGCGGAGCCCTTCGAGGAGGTCGGGCCCGACAGCTCTCCTCTTCCTGCCCGCGGCCTCGGGATGGGGACGGCGGCCCATCTCCTCACCTCCGGTACCTCGGGCGAGCCCCGAAGGGTCTCCGTCACCTTCGAAAACCTCCGGGCCAGCGCCCTCGCCGCCGGGAAGCGTCTCGGCCTCCGACCCTCGGACCGCTGGCTGGCCTCCCTCTCCCTCGCCCATGTGGGAGGATTGGCCCTGGTTTCCCGGGCGGCGCTCCTGGGCTCGTCCCTTCTCCTGGATGGGCGCCACGAAACGAACCGGCTCCGGGAGCTCCTGGCCCGGGGAGAGTTCACCCATGCCGCCCTGGTGCCCGTCATGCTCCACCGGCTCCTGGAAGGTTGGGGGAAGGGCCGGCCTCCAGCTTCCCTCCGGTGCCTTCTCATCGGAGGTGCCGGAGCGGAAGAGGCCCTGGTGGAGCGAGCCCTGACCCTCGGGTTCCCGCTGGCTCTCACGTATGGCCTCACCGAAGCCACCTCGCAGGTGGCCACCGCCCCACCGGAGCTGGTGAGAGCCAAGCCGGGAACCGTGGGATCTCCCTTGCCCGGGGTGGAGCTTCGGATTGCATCGGGAGGGGAGATCCTGGTCCGGGGGCCCACCGTGGCGCCGGGCCAGGGGGGAGCGGACGGATGGCTCCACACCGGGGACCTGGGCCGCCTGGACAGAGATGGCCATCTCTGGGTGAGCGGGAGAATCTCCAACCGGATCATCAGCGGGGGCGTGAACGTGGACCCGAGGGAGGTGGAGACGGTGCTTCGCACCCATCCCGGCGTCCGGGATGTCGCCGTCGTCGGCGTTCCGGATTCGGAATGGGGAGAGCGGGTGGTAGCCGCGCTGGTGGTGGATGGCCGGCCACGGCTCCGAGAGGAGCTGGACAACCTGGCTCGACTCGTCCTTTCCCCCGCCAAACGGCCCAGGGACTTCAGGGAGGTGGGATCCCTACCCAGGAACCCCAATGGCAAGGTGGACCGGGCGGGGGTGCGGGCGCTCTTCCCGTCCCGGGCCACGCCGGACCCGGGGGCTCCCCGGTAGCCGGGAGGCGACCTTCCGGACGGGGAGCCAGGCCGTCACGAGGGCCCGGGATCCGGATAGCCCTGAAGGGAGCGCCACCCGTCCGACACGACCCGGAGGTAGAGCGGAGCGCCCGGGTGGGTTATTCTGATCGCTTCTGGAGTGGACCCCCGGGCGGCCACCTCCATCACGACGAATCCTGAGGCGAGCGTGAGAATGCGGAACGTCCTGGACGAATACCAATGGCGAGGCATGATGCAGGACCTGACGGAGGGGGCCGACGAGGCCTTCGCCGGGGATCCACGAACGGCCTATATCGGGTTCGACCCCACCGCGTCCTCCCTTCACGTCGGCTCCCTCCTTCCCATCATGGGTCTGGTACACCTCCAACGAGCCGGACACCATCCCATCGCCGTGGTGGGTGGAGGCACAGGCCTCATCGGAGACCCGTCCGGAAAAGCACAGGAGCGACAGCTCCTCACCCGGGAGCAGGCCGCCGAGAACCTGGAGGGGATCCGTGGCCAGCTGGAGCGGTTCCTGGACTTCGAAACCAAGGCCAATCCGGCCAGGGTGGTGAACAACCTTGATTGGCTCGGGGAGCTCCGGACCGTGGATTTCCTGAGGGATGTCGGAAAGCACTTCAGCGTGAACGCCCTGATGCGGAAAGAAAGCATCCGGCGGCGGTTGGAGGACGAAGACGGGGGAATCTCCTTCACCGAGTTCGCCTATGTCCTCATGCAGGCTTTCGATTTCCTCGAGCTCTATGACCGGTACGACTGCACGATCCAGATGGGTGGAAGCGACCAGTGGGGGAACATCACCGCCGGAATCGAATTGATCCGCAGGACGCGTGGCGGAAAGGCCTTCGGGGTCGTGTACCCCCTCGTGACCTCCGCCACCGGCGTGAAGTTCGGGAAGACCGAGGCAGGCACGGTCTGGCTGGACCCGGCCCGGACCTCACCCTACAGATTCTATCAGTTCTGGCTGAACACGGACGACCAGGACGCCATTCGCTACCTCCGTTACTTCACCCTTCTCCCCCGGGATTCGGTGCGGGACCTGGAGTCGGAACTCAAGGAGAGCCCTCATCAACGCAGCGCCCAGAAGCGGCTGGCGGAGGCCGTGACGAGCCAGGTGCATGGAGAAACGGGGCTGGGAAGAGCCCAGAAGGCCACCGAGGTCCTCTTCGGGGGGGAGCTGGAGGGAATGAGCGCGGATGAGATCGGCGACATCTTCGCCGACGTGCCCTCCCGGGAGATCTCGCGACGGGCCCTGGAAGGGGACGGGATGTCCATCGTCGAGCTTCTGGTGGATGCCCGGGTCGCCACGTCGAAAGGAGACGCTCGGCGCTCCATCGAAGGAGGTGGAGTGTATCTGAACAACCGGCGGGTGACGGATCTGGATCGATCCGTCACGGTGAACGACGCCATCGAGGGCCGCTTCCTGGTATTTCGGAAGGGGAAGAAGAGCTACACGCTGGTGGAGGTCCTCGGTTAGATGCAGAGGCCCCGCCGGTGCTTCCGACGAGGCCTCGTTCTTCCGAAGCCGGAGAGGGAGGGCTCTCCAGCGGGTGGCGGTGGCGCTAGAAGGAGACGGTCTTCTGCCACCCGGCGACGATGCTCCAGTCGTGCTTCAGCTGCGGGCCATCCAGGTTCTGGTGGATGGGCATGAGAAACTGTAATCCGAACCGATGCCCTCCGAAGGGACCGTCGGGGACGATGAAGTTGACTCCCAGGGGAAGATCCACTCGCCATCCACCCTGAGCCAGCGTGTTGTTGGCCGGATCCATGGAGACGTCCAGGTCCGGATCGTATCCTTCCACGTTCCCCCACCGGGAGTACTCCACCGTCAGGGAAGCGGACACCCAATCGCTGGCCTTGTAGGCGGCCCAGAGCGAGGTCTGGTACAGATCTCCCAGGGCCCAACCCCTGTCGTTGTCCCCCATCCGGATCTCGGACTTGAACTGGAGGCCCATGGACGCCACCTCGTTCTGGACGGACGCCGTGACACCCGGGAGGATGTCGAAGGTCCCGGATCCGAGCTGTTGCTGATAGGGTAGCTGGGATTCAGCGGTGGAGCCGGGGAGCTGGTCCTGGGAGTCGATGGACCCGATGGGGATGGAGACCCCCCCCTGGAAGTGGACCCGCACGCCTTCCCAGTCCAGGATGTTGTAGAGGGCGGAGACCCTCACATCCTGGGGACCGATGGCCTCGGTCTGGTAGAAGAGAAGGAGGTTCGGCTCGCCCTCCACGCCCCCGAGATAGTCCATCTTCTTCTGAACGAAGGTGCCGACGGCCGAGATGGTCAGGTGATCGGTGAGCCCCAGCAGGAAGTTCGCTTCCACCCCCCGGGTGGTCATGAGGGTAGGCGTGACGGGAAAGAGGGTGAGCATCTGATCCACCGACACGGAGTCGGTTCCCACGCCCTGGCCCTCGAACCGGTGGTTGATGTATTTCACTCCGAGCTCGAACGAACCCGCCGAAAGAGTCCGGTCGTCGGTCAGGCTGATGGGCGCGTGGCTATCCGGCCGATCCATGCTCCACCGTATGGCCTTCGGGACCTGGGCTGCCAGGGGGCGGGCCAGAGCAAGGACCAATAGAATCGGCAAAGCGCCTGAAGTCTTGCGAACCGTCATTTCTCCCTCCAGAAACACGGGCTCCTGGGCACCAGGCCCGGCAGAGTCTCCCACACTCAAGTAAGATGCCCACCGGAAGGGGTCGGAAACAAGTGTTTCATCCGTTTCCCTTCCCCTGGGTCAGCTCCGTCTTGACCCGGGCGAGAGGTCGGGCCATCCTCCACGTCTTCCTGATACCACTGTAAGGAGAATGGCGAAATGGAGAAACCCCTCGTCGGCGTCATCATGGGGTCCAGGTCCGATTGGGAGACCATGAAGCACGCCGTGGACACACTCGAATCCCTCGGAATCGGCGTGGAGGCCCGGGCCCTTTCCGCACACAGGACTCCTTCCGAGGTGGCCCAATGGGCTTCCGGCGCCGAGGATCGGGGCCTGGAAGTGGTCATCGCCGCCGCCGGAGGTGCGGCCCACCTGGCGGGGGTGGTGGCGGCCCATACCGGGCTTCCGGTCCTGGGTGTGCCCATGAAAGCCTGGTCTCTGGACGGTCTGGACTCTCTACTCTCCACGGTCCAGATGCCAAGAGGCGTTCCGGTGGGAACGCTGGCCATCGGGAAGGCTGGTGCCGTCAACGCCGCTCTTCTCGCCGCTCAGATCCTGGGAAACAAGTATCCGGAGATCAAAGAGGCCTTCCGAAGAGACCGGGAGCGGCGAAAGACCGAGGTCCTGGAGGGGATGGATCCCCGGGTCTGACACGCACCTGCTCCGGAATCCCCCTCATCCTGGGCGCGGTGGCCCTGGCGGTGGCCTCCATGCCGGCCAATCGGGCCAGCCGGGTGGACCCCGTGGAGGTGCTCCGGGCCGAGGGGCCCGAGGGTGTAGCCGGAAGGGAAGCCTTCCAAACCCACCGGCCCGACGCCTATATTGAACGTCCACAATCTTGCCGCCCCCGACCCAGACGCAGCCGGGGGCGGTCCTTTTACTGCCTGTCTGGACCTGGGGACCGGTGGGATCGAGAGAGGACTGGGTGTCGTCATGACCATGCTGGACGAGATTCTCGCGAAGATCGACGAGGAGATGGGGAGCCTCGATCACGAGCTCAGGATCGAGCTCCCGGATCGGATCCGGAAGGCCGCTGAGCTGGGTGACCTGCGGGAGAATGCCGAGTACAAGTCGGCGCTGGAGCGGCAGCAATTCGTTCAGGCCCGCATGTCCCACCTCTCCCAACGGCAGTCGGAGCTGGCGCAGATCGATGTGAAGAACCTTCCTTCGGATCGAGTGGGGTTCGGCTCCAGGGTCACGGTTAAGGACCTGGACATGGGAGACGACTTCGATTTCACCATCGTGGCGGGGGATTTCGTCGACTTCGATGCCGGGCAGATCTCTCTCGCCTCACCCATCGGACAGGGGCTCCTGGGAGCGAGGAAGGACGAGGAGGTCTCCGTGTCCCTTCCCGTGGGGGAGCGCAGGTACAGGGTCCTGGAGCTCCTGACACTCCCCCAGCAGTTGGGAATGCAGGAATAACAGGGCCTCTCCGGACTCGCCGGAACTTCGTCCGAGGACGGGGTAACCCCGGCCATGGTTGCCCATTCAATCAAGCCGGCCCTGGAGGTCGTCGGCCTTTCCAAGGCCTACAGGGAGGGGGATCGGGGCCACACCATCCTGAAGGGTGCCGGGATGGCCCTCTACCCCGGGGAGTTCGTGGCCCTCCTGGGACCCTCCGGCTCCGGAAAGTCCACGCTCCTGAATCTGGTGAGCGGCATCGACGTGCCGGACACCGGTGAGGTGAGGGTAGCCGGGACGAGCCTGACCGGGATGACGGAGCGGGATCGGACCCTCTTTCGACGCAGGCACATCGGATTCGTCTTCCAGTTCTTCAATCTCCTCCCCACCCTCACCGTGGAGGAAAACCTCCTTCTGCCGCTGGAGCTCAGGGGGAGGATCGGGCCGGCAGATCGGGAGAAGGCCAGGATTCTCCTCCAGCGGGTGGGGCTTTCCGGCCGGGAGAGGTCCTTCCCCGATCGCCTTTCCGGGGGGGAGCAGCAGCGGGTGGCGGTGGCCCGGGCCCTGGTGCACGATCCTCTCCTGATCCTGGCGGACGAGCCCACGGGGAACCTGGATTCAGAAACGGGGGCCGCGGTGCTGGACCTCCTGGAGGAGCTGGCCGGATCCGCCGCCAAGACTCTTCTGGTGGTGACCCATAGCAACGACGTTGCCGGTCGGGCCCACCGCGTCCTCCGGATCCGGGACGGTGCCCTGGTGGAGACGCCGGTACCCCGCCCCACCGGGGCCCCGACTTCGGACCCATCCCTCCAGGAAGCTGCAGGGTCAGGGCCCTGGCCCGGAGCCACGGGTCCGGGCTGACCTCACCCATGGCCATGCGGCTTCTCGCCCTTTCCAGCCTGCGTTACCTCCTTCGACATCCGTGGGAGGTTCTCCTGACGGCGCTGGGGGTCGCCCTGGGGGTAGGTGTCGTGGTCTCCATCGACCTGGCCATCCAGAGCTCGAGGGAGGCCTTCCGCCTGTCCACGGAGACCGTGGCGGGTCGGGCCACCCACCAGATCATCGGCAGCGGGGGCGGGCTCCCGGATTCCCTCTTCCGTGCCGTGAGGGTAGAGCTGGGCGTCCGCTCGTCGGCCCCGGTGGTGGAGGGGATCGCGGTGTCCCCGGGGCTCCCGGGGAGGCCCCTCACGGTCCTGGGAGTGGATCCCTTCTCGGAGGCGTCCTTTCGACCGGTTCTCCTCGGCGGCTCCTCGGGTCTGGACGTCACGGCCCTCCTGGCGGGGGGCCTCGGTGTCTTCCTCAGCCGTGAGACCGCCTCAAATGCCGGGCTCACCGCGGGCGACACCCTGGTCCTCCTGGTGGAGGGCCGACGGAAGGAGGTCGAGCTCCGGGGGATCCTCGAGCCCGCCGACGAGCTCTCGCGACGAGGGCTCAGGGATTTCCTGTTCATGGATGTGTCCGGCGCCCAGGAGCTCCTGGGGAAGGAGGGGCGCCTCGATCGAATCGACCTGATCCTCCCAAGTGGCCCCGAGGGCGAAGCGGAGGTGAGGGCGCTGGAGGCTCATCTGCCGGCGGGGGCCAGGGTGGAGGAGACTGGAAGGAGGGCGGCGGGGCTCTCCCAGATGATCAGCGCCTTCGATCTGAACCTGCAGGCGTTGAGCCTCCTGGCCCTGATCTTCGGGATGTTCCTCATCTACAACACCCTCACCTTCTCCGTGGTGCGAAGGCGTCCCCTACTGGGGGCTCTCCGCTCCCTGGGGGTGACCAGGCGGGAGGTCATGGGGTTGGTGATGGGGGAGGCTCTGGTGGTGGGGACGGTGGGTACCGCCCTGGGCCTGGTGGTGGGTGTCGGCCTGGGCCGGGGCATGGTGGGTCTCGTCACCCAGACCATCAACGATCTCTACTTCGTCCTCTCCGTCCAGGGCCTGGCCGTCCCTCCCGGGGTCCTGGTGAAGGGAGGAGTGATGGGGGGATCCGCCACCCTCCTGGCGGCCCTCCCCCCGGCGTTGGAAGCGTCTCTGGCTCCTCCCCGGCTCACGCAGATCCGATCGGTACTGGAGGAGCGAGCCCGGAGAGCGGTGCCCCAGGCGGGGGCCCTGGGAGGTGGCCTCCTGGCAGCCGGTGGCGTGCTCCTCCTCCTTCCCTCCCGGAGCGTGCTCCTGAGCTTCGCGGGGCTCTTCGGTGTGGTGATGGGCCTCGCTCTCCTCACACCCCTCACCACCGCCCTGCTCATGGGAATGGCGGCACCCGTGGCTAACCGCACCGTGGGGATCCTGGGAGCCATGGCGGCCCGGGGGGTCGTGGCGGCCATGAGCCGGACGGCTCCGGCCATGGCGGCGCTGGTGGTTGCCGTGTCCGTCAGCGTGGGATTGGGCACCATGATCTCCTCCTTCCGGGAAACGGTCTCGGATTGGCTGGACTCCACCCTCCAGGCGGACATCTACGTGTCCGTGCCCGGCTTGGTGTCGTCCAGGGCTCAGGGGACGCTGGATCCGGCCGTGGTGGGTCGGCTCTCCCGGGCCCCCGGCATCGTGGGCTTCAGCTCATACCGGGACGTGGTGGTGGAGACCCCGCAGGCTCCCGTCAGGGTCATCGCCCTGGACCTGGACCCCCGGGGAGAGGCGGCCTTCTCCTTCCTGGCGGGGGGAGGAGCCGAGGGGTTCGAGGCGTTCCGACGAGAAGGGGGCGTCTTCCTCTCGGAGCCCCTGGCCTATCGGACGGGCCTCTCGGTGGGGAATCGCATTCTCCTG
Organism: Gemmatimonadota bacterium; assembly: GCA_050114895.1. Lineage (GTDB taxonomy): Bacteria > Gemmatimonadota > Gemmatimonadetes > Longimicrobiales > Gaopeijiaceae > JASFRP01. The sequence continues at coordinate 953 of JASFRP010000066.1, read as the reverse complement.
CCCACGGACCTGGGTCCCCGGGCGTTCCAGGTGGCGGGGATCTTCTACGACTACGGCTCTGAGCAGGGGGTGGTGATGATGAGTCGGGATGCGTACGAGGCCTCCTGGCGGGACCGGGGGATCACCTCTCTCGGGCTCTTCATCGCCGGCGGGGCGAAGGTGGACGGGGTCGTTGGAGAGCTGCGCAGCCTGGCGGGGGAGGCGCAGGCTCTTTCGATCCGATCGAACCGGGCCCTGAAGGCGGCTTCCCTGGAGATCTTCGACCGCACCTTCGCCATCACCGGTGTCCTTCGACTCCTGGCCCTCTCCGTTGCCTTCATCGGGGTTCTGAGCGCCCTCATGGCTCTCCAGTTGGAGCGTGGAAGGGAGCTGGGTGTGCTCCGTGCCAACGGACTCACCCCGGGTCAGGTGTGGAAGCTGGTGACCACCCAGACCGGGATCATGGGCCTGCTGGCGGGGGTTCTGGCGGTCCCGGCCGGTCTGATCCTGGCGGCGGTCATGGTCTTCGTCGTGAACAAGCGATCGTTCGGATGGACGCTCCGGCTGGAGCTGGGGCCGGAGATCCTCCTTCAGGCCGTCCTGCTGTCGGTGGCAGGCGCTCTCCTCGCGGGAGTGCTCCCTGCGTGGCGCATGTCCCGGACCTCGCCGGCTCGGGCTCTGCGTGAGGAGTGACGGCGTGAGGGCCGACCAGGCTGGGAACCGTCTTCTCTCCGTGGCGGCAGGCGTCGTGCTTTTCCTTTCCCCTCTGTCCTGCTCCACCCAGGGAGGCCCCCAGGGGGATGAGCCGGCGGCGTCCCTCACCGTGGCCGAGATCCTTGGGGGCGGCCGCGTCGATGGATTCGAGAGGGCCTACCGCCCCCGCCCCTTCCGCTTCCCGGAGGACCACGGCCCTCACCCCTCCTTCCGAACGGAATGGTGGTACCTGACGGGGAACCTCAGCGGCCCTCGCGGGG
>JASFRP010000065.1:0-9885 GCA_050114895.1 Gemmatimonadota bacterium | reverse complement strand
GAAGCAAGTCAGGGACGAGCTCCACGATGGGGGGAACCCCTCGAAGCTGACGGTCACGTCGTCCAGAGGCTCGGCTCCCGACACCATCGCCACCTGCCAGGTGAAGGCCTCGTCCCGGAGGACCCGGCTGGCGAAGGGTGAGGAGGCCTCCCCCTGGACGGACCCCGAAGCAGGCGCCAGGGCCCAGTGTCGTGGAATGAAGCGCCGCATCCGGACGGGGTAGTCCCGGTGCTCGGCCACGATTCTCCAGCCGTTGGGGGCTCCGTTCATGAAGGCTGCGGTCTCCTCCGGCGTGGCGATGACCTCCATGGGGAAGAAGGAGTGGAAGTCGCTCACGGATTGGATGCGTGTGACGCGGGCTCGGGGCAGCTCTTCCAGGGGCGTGGCTCGGACCTGCCTTTCCCACTCCGGGTCGTTCACCGAGACCTTCCCCGCCCACGATGGGGTGGGGGCCCGGTCGGGGTCGGCACGGGATGGGCTCTCCCCCGACGTCGTCCCCTGCCCCTCGATGTCGGCGAGCTCGGTGGAGGTGGGGTAAGTGACGGTGGGGTAGTACCCGCCGGTGGATTCCCACGGGAGATAGTAGACATGGTAGGTGGAAGACCCCGGGTTCGGCTGGAAGACGACGCCCCCGGAGACGTTCTCCACCCGCACCGCCAGCGCGTTCCGCACGGGCGTCTCGTTGGAGGCGTCCACCACGATGACCCCCTTCGAGGAGGGATCCAGGTCCCGCCGTCGCCAGGGGATGGTGACCCTGACGGCGTCCAGGGCCGGGAGCTCGACGCCCTCTGCATCCGCTCCGGGGTCGGTGGAACTGGTCTCGGGGTCGATCGGGGCCGCGGCCTGCACCCCGGCGGAATCCAGGACGATCACGGCCCGGTGGTTCCCCCAGGATACGCCCGGTTCTCCCGCCGGGAGATCTGGCACCCAGTTCCCCGACTCGAAGACGACGCCTCCCACCTCGTTGGAGATGGCAGGAGCACGGTAGAGCGCCATGGGGCCGGATCCCGATCCCGAGCAGGCCGAGAGGAGAAGGAAGGGAGCAGGTACGAACGCGAGGACGAGCCAGGCCCTCATGCCTTTGGAATGCACGGTCATGGGGTCCCCCCTCCTCTGGATCCGATCCCGCTCCCGATGTCCCCCTCCACGGTCAGGGCCCGGAGGAGCATGGCCCCCTCCAGGTCGGTGAAGAGAAAGGGAAACTCCTCTGCCACACGATGGGCGGCTTCCCACGGGGCTTCGGTTCCCCACGCCAGGGCGCCGGCGAACCTCACGGCAAACCTGCCCACGTCGGTGTCCGCCGACGTGTACCGGGCGATGGCCTCCAGCTCGGCAGTCCGGCCCAGGGCGTGGAGGGAGGGGAGGGCAAGGACATCCAGAAGCCCACCCAACTCCGCGGGTACCCAGGGGGTGGGGCGGGTGGCCAGGGACCCGGTGGCTTCCAGGACGGCCTCAAAGGATCGATTCGCTTCCCCCTCATCCCCCAGAACCTGTCCCGCCCGCCCCAGGAGGAATCGAACCAGACGCTCCTCGGGCTCGTAGGGACGTCCCTGCCCCAGGGACTCCGGCCATTCCAGGGCGGTCAGGAGATGTCTCCGGGCCCCCCGAGGATCTCCCCCGTCCAGCGCATCCAGGGCCGAAAGCGTCTGGGCCTGTTCATAGAGTCGGTGACTTTCCCCGGAGTTCTCGGAAGGAAGGACCCGGGTGCTCTCCAGGACCGCCGCCGCCTCCGGGGCCCTCCCCAGGTTGATGAGGGCCCGGGCCTGAAGGAGGTCCAGGTTGAAGTCCCCTGGGAAGCGGACCCGAGCCACTCCCAGCGCTTCCAACGCCTCGCTCCAGGCTCCGCTCCCTTCCAGGAAACGGATCAGGTAGATGTGCAGGGTCCGGTTTCCGGGATCGAGGGAGACCGCTCGTCGGAGATCCGGGCCGGGGGAGGCTCCCCGAAGCTCGCTCAGGAGCCGGGCCCGGGCGACGTAGAAGGGCCCAAAGTCGGGCACCTGCTCCAGAGCTCCCATGGCGCTGGCCGCTTCCCGGTCCTGCCCCACCGCCCAGAGGTTGAGGGCCAGGAGGTAACGCCAGGCCCAGTGCCCGCTGTTCCGGCTCGCCCAATCGAGAACCGGGACGGTTTCGGTCCGGTAGGGAAAGGAGAAGACCGGATCGACGGGACCGTCCAGGAGAGCCGGGTCTCCCCGAAGCCACGCCCGCCAGGCCCGGAGGACGAGATCGGGCCTTCCTGCGGGATTCATCTCCAGGAGGGCCAGCGCGTCACCCTTCATCCCCAGCTTCGCGTATTGGACCACGAGCTCCAGGAGGGACTGTTCAGGAAACTCGCCACCCAGCGCCGCCCCGAGAGACTGGAGGGGCGCCTGGGCCGATCCACCGGGCACGGGGGCGCTCCCTCGTTCCGTTTCCGTCCCATCGACGCCCGGCGGGGTGCCGTAGAGCGGATCGAGGGTTTCCAGGTACTCCTCGGCACGAGCGAAATGATGGAGGGGATCGATCTCCAGGAGCTCCCGGAGGGCGTTCTCGACCATTCGTGCATTTCCCGTCTTCCGCCCGATCACGGCCATGGCGCTCCAGGCCGGCACGCTGTATCCGTCGTAGTCCAGGGCCAGGCGGGCATATCTCACCGCCTCGTCCCAGGCTTCCCGCCCCATCATGATCTCAGCCAGCTGGACATAGGCGGCCGACCGGTAGGCCATGGACCGGGCAGCCCAGCCGAAGGCGTCCCGAGCGTCGGCGGTTCGGCCGAGGGCTCGGTAGAGGACCCCGGCCATGAAGTTGGCCTCGGCGTCGTAGGCGTCGAGCTGGAGTACCCGATCCACGTGCTCGAGGCCCGAGTCGAAGGTGCCCATCCGATAGGCCAGCTCACCCAGGCCCAGGAGAGCTTCCCGGTTCCACGGCTCCTGGGCCAAGGCCCCTTCATAGAGCTCCCGGGCCCTCGGATATTCTCGCGCCTTCATGAGCTCCCGGGCCTGGAACGCCTGCCGATCCACCTCCGGGATGCTGGGCCATGCATCCGGGTCCGTCGAGAAGGGGCGGGCGAGAAGGAGGCCGGAGGGATCCGAGCCATACTCCAGGCCCAGAGCGGGGAGGGAGACCCGGAACGGCTCGCCGGGACCCACCCCCAGCGTTCGGTGGAAGGGCTCGAGGGGGGCAAGCTCGATCCCCTCCAACGCCACCAGTCGGTCTCCGGACCAGACCCTGAGGGTATCGGACACGGGCCGAAACGCGTTGACTCCGATAGAGAGGCGTCCGTCCTCGAGGGAGACGTGCATGGCTCCGTCCCGTGACGCGTCCGAAAGGCCCCCGATCCCCTCCACCGGGAACCAGGTCTCCACCCATCGGTCCGCGGAAAGGGGATCGAAGTCCACCTGAGTGATGGGATTCACCTGGCTGCCCGGGGAGTACTGCACGAAGAGGCGGCCGGCCTGAAATTCCACGTACTGGCCGTCGGTGTCGGTCAGGAGGTCCTCCCAGATCCCTCCCTCCCGGGAGAGGGCCCAGAGCCAGAGCTTCTGGCCCGGCATCTCTTCGTAGCGGGCCCAATGGCCGAAGCCGTAATCCTCGTCTCGATAGTATCCGCCGAAGAAGTCGTGGAGCTCCCCCACCACGTGGTAGGACTTGTGCCCGTCGAAGGTGTTGTTCGCATACAGGGGGAGGTAACGACCCTCCTCATCCACCGGCCAGGCGCGCACCTGTCCGGAATGCTGAAGGTACGCGTTCCCGGGCATGGACATCTCCAGGTCCCCCCGGGCAAACGCCGCCGCCGTCATCCAGCTGTAGTACGGCTGTCGGAGTGGAGTGGGATTGTACCAGAGCACCCGGGTCTCGAAGTAGGCCCGGTCCGCCGGAAGGCGGATCTCCACGCGCCACTGGGTCCGGGAGGGAAGATCCATGGCTCCCACGATGCAGCTGACGCTCCCGTCCGGGTTTTCCCGGAGGAGATGATCCACCGGAGTCGCGGTGGAGGGGGTATGGCCGATGACGCCGAAGTTGAACTCGATGCCTCCGGAGGTCCACGGCCCTCGAAGGGCAATGTTCCGGAATTTCATCACCTCGTTCCGGTAGATGAACTCGTGACCCGTCTCCTTGACCACGGCCCCCCAGACCTTTCCCCCTACTTCGGGAAGAACGAACACCTGGATATAGTCGTTCTCCAGCGTCACCACCTGCCACTCCCTGGGCTCGGCCTCGGCCGAGTATCCCTCGAAGGAGTGATAGGGATAGAGTCGCCGGTCCCTGACCAGGATGGGGACCGGGTTGGGTTCGCTGAAGGGGTAGGTCTGGAGGATCCTGAGCTCTTCGGATATGCGTGCGGCCTGTCTGTCAGGGGCGACCTGGCGAGGGTGGCGTTGAGTGAGGGAGGATTGGTGGTCTCCCCACCAGGTCACCGGACCGGGTTCTATGGCGGCCGCACGACCCCCCGCGAGCGGGACGTGCTGGAGGCTCGCCGAGAGCGACCCCGGGAAGATGAAGAGGAGAGTCAGGGCCACGGAGGCGAGGGGTCTCCCATTGGGCCGGCGAAGCGACCGGAGGAGGGGGCGTGGGAGCTCGGGGGCAATGGAAGATGAGTGGGGCATGGTGTGTCGGGGACGAGGGTGCGTCGTTGGCAGACAGTGCTGAGGGCCGGGGTCACAGGGGCACGCGAGGCCCTGCTAGCAGAGTGGAATGTGAGTCCTCCCGCCGGCACCGGGCAAGGAAGAAGGGGGGCGTGGTCTTCCCCCATCGCTTTCACACTGTACCACACTTTCTTAACTCCGTTTGACACCGGCCCAGACGCGCTCTAGGCTCGGGGACCCTGCGGTTTTCAGACCCGTGTCGAAAGGAGGGATTCCCTATGCCGAGACCCGAGATCAGACGGGATCGGTCCATGGTACCGAGAGCGATACGCGCGATGATTCCCGCTCTCGCCATCCTGATTCCGCTCAGCACTTCCCCCGTCTCGGCCCAATACGAGGGCCGGACCTACGCCATCACCGGCGCCCGCCTCGTGACGGTCGCCGGCCCCGTCATCGAGAACGGGACCATCGTGTTGCGGGGGGGGCTCATCCAGGCCCTCGGAGCCGATCTGACGCCTCCGGCCGATGCGGTCCTGGTGGACGGCGATAGCCTCACGGTCTATCCGGGATTCATCGACGCCTTTTCCCAGGCCGGTCTGGTTCTTCCGGGGGGCGACGAGAGAGAATATGCCGGTAACATCGCGGACCAGTTGGCCAACAGGCACTTCGATCCGGACTCATCCGGTCTTCCCGCCTACCGTAAACAGGGGCTGACGTCGGCCCTGGTGGCGCGGAGTGACGGTGTCTTCGGTGGTCAGGCGGTCCTGATGAACCTGATGGGCGAAGACATCCCGTCCATGACCGTCAGGGCCCCCGTGGTCCAGACCTTGGGATACCAGGGGCAACGCGATTATCCGGGCACCCTCATGGCGGTGGTCGCCTATCAGCGTCAGACCCTCATCGACGCGGCGTACCACGATCTTCTGCAGAGCCGATACCGCCAGGCCCCCCGCTCCATGGTGCGTCCACCTGCCGATGCCAGCCTGGAGGCCCTCATCCCGGTGGCGAAGGGAGAAGCGCCGGTGATGGGCATCGTCCGGATCGAGAACGACTTCAAGCGTCTGCGGAATACGGCCTCCGGTACTGGATCGCCGGTGCGACGGAGGCGTTTCGAGTGCCCGACCTCATCAGGGAGGCGGGCGTTCCGGTGCTGGTGTCCCTCGACTTTCCCTCCATCAGCGAGGTCACCGGTTACCAGTTCGACCGGGCCTTTCGGAACCTCACCGACGAGGAGAAGAAGGAGCTCGACGACCGTGACAGGGCAGCGATCCATTCGAATCCCGCAGCGGTGTTCGAAACCGGGGTTCCCTTTGCCCTCGCCACAGGAGGGATGTCGAGCCCGAACAACTTCCTGAAGAACCTGCGCCTGGCGGTGGAGGCGGGACTCCCTCCAGAGGAGGCGCTGAAGGCTCTCACCGTCAACCCGGCCACCATCTTCGGCGTCGCAGATGTGCTGGGAACGCTGGAGCCGGGGAAGATCGCCAACCTCACGGTGACCCACGGAGACGTCTTCACCAACGAAGCAGCCTGGGTCTCCCACGTGTTTGTGGACGGCAGAAAGGAGACGTTCGAGAGACCGAGGGCGCCCTCCTCCGGGGGCGGTGGCGCTGTCGGCGGATCCTGGGCCGTGTCCGTCTCGGTGGGGGGAGAAGCTGCCGAGGGGACGCTGGAGCTGGCTCTGGAAGGAGGGACGGTGACCGGCGAGCTCACCATCGAGGGAATGTCCATCAGCATGGAGGGGACCTTCGCAGAGGGCGCGCTGGAGCTGAGGGGATCGGTCCCGGACATGGGCGCCATCACTCTCACCGCAACCGTGGCGGGTGATGAGATGAGTGGCTCCATGGGACTCGGTCCCATGGGAACCGCCGATCTCACCGGGACGCGGAACCCCGGAGACACGGCCGATGAGAGGAGGGTCGGATGACGACTTCAGTGATAGAGTTGAGACAGTGGACGCTCACCGTGCTGGTGCTGACCCTGGGTCTTACGCTCCTCGGACCCACGCCGACCTCGGCCCAGGACCTTTTGATCAGGGGTGGAACGGTTCTCACCATCACCAACGGCGACCTCCCCGAGACCGATGTTCTCATCCGAGGTGGGAAGATCGCAGAGATCGGTCACAACCTGGAGGCCCCGGAAGGGGTCCGGGTGGTCGACGCGGGCGGGCGGTTCGTGATGCCCGGGATCCTGGACGACCATTCCCATATGGGCATCGACCGGGGCATCAACGAAGGTTCCCGTTCGGTGGTTCCCGAGGTGAGGATCGCCGACGTAATCAAGCATGACGACCCGGCCTTCTTCACCGCCCTGGCCGGCGGCGTCACCACCATTCACACGTTGCATGGCTCGGCCAACTCCATCGGCGGTCAGAACGAGGTAATCAAGCTCAAGTGGGGGAGGCCCTGGGAAGAGCTGGTGGTCGAGGAGGCTCCCAACACCCTCAAGCTCGCCCTGGGCGAAAACGTGCGCCGCTCCTCGGTGGCCAACCCCACCCGGTACCCCAGAAGTCGATCGGGCGTGGCGGAAGTGATGCGAGAATCGTTCCGGCGGGCGCAGAACTACCTGGCCGACTGGGAGAGGTACGAGGCCGACAAGGCGGCCTGGGATCGCGCCAACCGTCGCCAGCGGGGACTCGAGCCCCTTCCCCCAAAACGGGACCTCCAGCTCGAGGCGCTGGCGGACGCGCTGAAGGGGAACTCGATCTTGCGGGTGCACGCGTATCGAGCCGACGAGATGGCCATGATGATGGAGGTCGCCAAAGAGTTCGACATCCCGCCGGGCGTCTTCGAGCATGCCCTGGACGGGTACAAGATCGCGCCGGAGCTGGCCCGGAACGGATGGGCAACGAGCGTCTTCGCCGACAATTGGGCCTACAAGATCGAGGCATACGATGCCATTCCCTTCAAGATGCTCATCCACTACGAACAAGGAGTGCGGACCTCCATCAACTCGGACTCCGCCGAGCGGGTCCGGCGTCTCTATCAGGAGGCCGCCCGCGGAGTGAAGTACGGTGGCATCCCCGAGAACGAATGCCTGAAGATGATCACCATCAACTCGGCGATGAACCTGGGGATCGACCAGCTGGTGGGGAGTATCGAGGTGGGGAAGGACGGGGACATCGCCATCTTCAGCCACTACCCACTCCACACGGAGGCCCGGGTGGAGATGACCATCATTGAAGGAGAGGTCTTCTTCGACCGCAGTGAAACCGACGTCGCAGCCGACTGGGTCCTGGAACCCGAGGGCGGAGAGGAGAGGCCATGAACCCCGGCACGAAGGGAGAAACAGAGATGACCGCTCGCATCAGGCGGCGTGCAGTCGGGGCCCTGGCTCTGGCGCTGATCCTGGCGCTTCCGGGACTCGTGCAAGCCCAGCAGGACGACTTTGCCATCACCGGTGGAACGGTGGTGACCGTGTCCGGTGGGACGATTCCCAACGGCACGGTCCTCATCCAGGACGGCCTCATCACGGCGGTCGGCTCCGGAATCGCCGTTCCCGAAGGGATCGAGCGTATCGACGCCTCCGGGAAGTTCGTTTACCCGGGTCTCATCGACGCCGGCACGGGTGTCGGACTCGAGGAAGCCGGAGGGATGGCCGGGGCTGTGGACAACTTCGAGCTTGGCCCCTACAACCCTCACATCGAAGCCTACATCGCTGTCGACCAGAGCAGTGAGATCCTCGGGGCGCAGAGGGTGGGCGGCTTCACGACGGTGGTCACGGGGCTGAACGGGCGGGGGGAACCCATCCCCGGTTACGACAGCATGATCAACCTGTGGGGATGGACGCCCCAGGCCATGGTGGTGGAGAGGCGGATCGGCCTCAGGGTCAACTGGAGCCGGGACCGGGCCGAAGAGCTGAAGGAGTACTTCTTGGAGGGAAGGGCCTACGCGGCCCGGGTCGAGATGGCCGAGGCCGGAGAGATCCGGGACTTCGAATGGGACGTCCGGATGGACGGACTCATCCCGGTGGTCACCGGAGAGGTGCCCGTTATCTTCGAAGCGCGTGACGAGGACGACATCAAGGCGGCCGTGGAATTCGCAGAAGAGCTGGAGCTGGACTACCTGATCCGGGGGGGACGGGACGCCTGGAAGATGACGGACTTCCTGGCGGAGCACGACGTGAAGTTGCTCTTCAGCGGGGTGCACGCGACGCCCGGGCGGGAGGAACCCTACGACGTCCACTACGCGACTCCCGCGCTGCTCCACGAAGCGGGCGTCGACTTCGCCATCTACTCCGGCAGTACCGCCAACGTCTTCAGCCTCACCTACGAGGTGGGAATGGCGGTGGCGTTCGGGCTGCCCATGGAGGAGGCCCTTCGGTCCGTGACCATCGACGCTGCCCGCCTCCTGGGGGTGGACGACCGCCTGGGGAGCATCGAGGAAGGGAAGATCGCGAACCTCCTCATCACCACGGGGAACCCGGTGGAGTACACCAGCCAGATTGAGACGATGTTCATCAGAGGCGAGCGCGTGCCGTGGGATGACAAGTTCAACCAACTCCTTCGGCAGTACAGGGCGCGGGCGGGGGAGATCCTCCCGTGAGGTCGGCCCCCCGGTGGAGCGAGCCGCCGGGCCATCGGAGGGGAAGGATCTGAGACAGGCGTAGGGGGTGCGTTTCGATCCGGAGCGCACCCCCTACGTTCAAGCTTGGATTCTTATCCGTGAGTGAAGAGGAACACTCTCGCCACGGAATCCGTTAGGGCGGCGTCACCGATGGCGGGGAGCCATGGTCTTCGCTTGCTCCCCCATGCCTCCGCATCTATCCTGGAGCCGATGGGATCGCGGGCCCCTCGGTTCGCCCCCACCCAGGAGGCCGAACATGGCTGAGACGAACGTCTACCGCCGCCTTCAACGGCACATCGATCAGATGCCCGTCGGGTTTCCCGCCACCGAGTCCGGGGTGGAGATCCGGCTTCTCCAGCACCTGTTTACACCCGAGGAAGCGGAGATGGCGCTTCACCTGAGCGCCATCCCCGAGCCCCTGGAGAAGATCCACTCCAGAGCCAAGAAGTCCGGGATCGGCCTTGGGGAGCTCAGGAAGGGACTGAATCGCCTGGCCGCAAAGGGAGCGATCCACAAGACGAAGACCGAGGGGAAGCCTCACTTCTCCAAGCTGATGCTGGCCATCGGGATGTTCGAATTCCAGGTGAATCGCCTGACGAAGGAGTTCCACCGGGATGTCCTGCAGTACATGGACGAGGGCTTCGGAAAGGCGTTCCTCACTGCGGGGACCCCCCAGATGCGGACCATTCCCATCAGCGAGGAGGTGATCCCGGAGCGGAGCATCGGTACCTACGACGGTGCCCGGAAGCTGGTTCAAGAGG
>JASFRP010000064.1:0-9968 GCA_050114895.1 Gemmatimonadota bacterium | reverse complement strand
AAGAGTGACCTGGATGTCTTCAACACCCTGATTCTGGAGCACCCCGAATCCGGCCGCTCCCAGTGGATCCTGGGGGATCTACTGTTCGCCGCGGGCCGCAGGAGCGATGCGCTGCGGGCCTACCGCGTCGCCATCGGGATCCTCGGTGGCCACTACTCGCTCCTGACGGAGATGGGGCGGACCTTCATGGGAGCCGGTTACACGGACGCCGCCGAGCTGATTCTCACCTACGCGTGGCGGAACAACCCCGAGTTCGGTGTTGCACCGGGGCTCTTGGCCACCATCTACGACCAGCAGGGGCGGTATGAAGAGGCGGAGGAAGTGTCCCGAATGAGGTTGGCGGAAGACTCCACCGACGCGGTTCAGTACCACCTCCTCAGCCGGGCTCTGGAGCATCAGGGTCGCTTCCGGGAGGCGAGTGAAGCCCGCAGGGCCTCCATCCGTCATGGGGAGGGGGACCACTGGGAGCAGTGGGTATGGCTGGCCCGCCTGGAGCTGGCGGCGGGAGACACGGCGGGGGCCTGGGCTGCCGTGGACTCGGCTCGTCAGCGGGTTCTCACCCCCGACGAATCCCGTCAGATCGACAGTCTTGCCCTCTCTCTGGGAGGAGGCGGACCCGGGCTCACACCACCTGATTCTGCAAACAATTCGCAGAATCCAAGACCGGATCCCAGAACTCTACCGCAGTAATTTATGAGGTAAAACCCCTCAAAGCTTTTTCTCGCATTGAGATACGGAAGTCATTAGCCTTTGTGGAACCAGAATTGCCACGTCCCTCCCTGGGACAAACAAGGGCCCGTCCGTTCCAGACATTTTTCAACAGGAGAGGTAAAGATGCGGGATCAAAAGGGTTTCACCCTCATCGAGCTCCTCATCGTGGTCGTGATCATCGGAATTCTGGCAGCCATCGCCATTCCGAAGTTCTCCGCCACGCGGGAGAAGGCGTACTTCGCCGCCATGAAGTCGGATCTGAAGAACCTCGCTTCGCAGCAGGAGATCTACTACTCCGACTACTACACCTACACCTCCAACACCACGCAGCTGGGATTCGTCGACTCCGAGGGTGTCACCGTCACCATCGGCGGGATCTCTACTTCTGGGTGGAACGCCACCGCGACCCACACCGCTCTGGGAACCTCCCTGGGATGCGCCATCTACTATGGGAACTCCACGGCTCCGGGCTCACCCACTGCGCCGAGCGCGCCGGGTGAGGTGGCTTGTAAGACCTCCTAAGGTCGCTGCCTCATCCTCAGGCTGAGGCCCTGGAGCGTGAGGTTGGGAAGGGCGTGACTCGGGGCGAGGTAATTCCGGGTCGCGCCCTTCTCGCTCCAGGGACGCAGGAGGCCGGGCCGAAGAAACTCTGAAGAGACGAGAAGATTCCATGACGAACCGAGGCCAAAGAGGTTTCACCCTCATCGAGCTCCTGATCGTAGTCGTGATCATCGGGATCCTGGCCTCCATCGCTATCCCCAAGTTCACGGCGGTCCGGGAAAAGGCTTTCAAGGCCGCAATGATGTCCGACCTCAAGAACCTGGCGTCCCAGCAGGAAATCTACCACAACGACTACTATACCTACGCCAGCACCATCACCGCCGCTCAAGCCATCCCCTCCGACGGCGTGACCATAACCATCAACGAGGCCACGGGAACCGGGTGGTCGGCCACCGCCACTCACGTCGGGGTGTCCGCCGAGCAGTGCGGGATCTACCACGGGAACGCCGCTGCTTCCGGCGGGAGCCCCGCCACGGCGGTGGGAACCGTAACCTGCAGCTACTGATCCCGTGCGGACGTGCCCTGACGGTCGGGGCTGTCCCCCGGGGCTTTCTTTCCTCAGATTCCTCTCCCATTGTGGTCGCCTGATTCCCCAGGCCCGGAAGAGGGGAAGGACTTTGTCCTCTCCGGTCCCCGCGTCAGCCAGATCCTGATCATGACCCCACCCAGCCCGCTGCGCCGTGAACTGTTGGTAGCCTTCGGTGTGCTCTTTGCCGGGGGCATCCTGGTGGCGGCCATGGGGATGGCCTTTCTCCTCCCCCTAATGGACTCCCCGGGGGAGGCGGTCTTCTATATTCTCACGCTTCTTCTGGGGGATCTCCTGGTCGTCTTCGTCTTCGGGCGGATCATCCTGGGCAGGACACTCCTGCAACCCATGGACAGCCTCCTGGAAGACGTTCGAACCATCGCCGCCGGCTCCTTCGATCACAGGATCCGTTCGGTGCCCACCCGGGAGCTCCAGTCCGTGGCCGACAGCGTGAACGGGATGGCGGAGCGCCTGATCCAGGATCAGGAATCCCTGGCGGCGAACATTCGATCTCTGGACGAGACCAACCGGGCCCTGGTAGAGGCCCGGGCCCAGGTGGTCCGGGCGGCCCGCCTGGCTTCCACCGGGACGCTGGCATCGGGAATCGCTCACGAGCTCGGAAACCCTCTGGGGGCGCTACTGGCGTACGTGGACGTGGCCCGCTCCCGGGCCCACTCCGAAGGGAAGGATACGGAGCTTCTGGATTCCGTTCGGGAGGAAGCGATCCGGATCGACCGCATCATTCGGAGTCTCCTGGACTTTGCCCGTTCTCGGGAGGGGGATTCGGCCCCCTACCAGGTTGCGCCGGTGGTGGTGAGAGTGAGGGAGCTTCTGGAGGCCCAGGGGAGGCTGGACGGGATCGAGACGCACTGGGACCTGCGGCAGGACGGTGCGCCCGACGTATTCCTGGATCCGCAACGGTTGGAGCAGGTGATGGTGAACCTCCTCCTGAATTCTCTGGATGCCGTCGCCGAGTTGGAGAACGGGTGGGTCCGGGTGACCATGAGCGTGGAGACGGGACCGGCTGCCGCTTTTCAGAAACGGAGGAAGGGGGATCCCCCGGGAGTGGATTACGCACACCGCCGCCGGGTCGCTGCCGTGGAAGACGGGGGGAGAGTGACGCCCCTGGCCATGGCCATGAGATTGGTGGTGCTTACCGTTGAGGACAACGGTCCCGGGATTCCGCACCGTTACCTGGAGGAGATCTTCGATCCCTTCTTCACGACGAAGGAGCCCGGGAAGGGGACGGGGCTGGGATTGGCGCTGTCGGCCCAGCTGGTCGAGGGGATGGGGGGAGAAATCGAGGCGGGGAATCGGGACGAGGGTGGTGCGGTGTTCACCGTTCGCCTTCCCGAGGCCGGGATGTCTGAGGGAGGGAGGGATCCCTTCCTGGACGCACTTGCGGAGAACCCAGGTGAGGAAGCCCAAAGGGGAGATCAACGTTGAAGATCCTCATAATCGATGACGACCGGGGACACAGGAAGTCTCTGAGCCTCATCCTCGGAGACGCGGGCTACGAGGTCAGGTCCGCGGAGGACGGGGAAGAGGGGCTGGAAAAGGCCCTGGCGGAGAGGCCCCAGCTCATCCTCTGTGACGTGAGAATGCCCAAAAAGGATGGGATTGCCTTTCTGAAGGAATACAGGGAGGCCGGAGGAGACGCCCTCGTATTGGTCATGACGGCGTATGGGAGCATCGAGCTGGCCACCGAGGCCATGAAGGTCGGTGCCTATGACTACCTTCCGAAGCCCTTCGGGGCGGACGAAGTCCTCCTCACCATCCGGAAGGCGGAGGAACGGGAAAACCTCAGGAAAGAGGTGGGTCGCCTCAGGTCCGAGGTGCGGGCCGATCGGCGGTTCGGCGAGATCGTGGCCCGCTCGCCGGCCATGATTCGGGCCCTGGAGGTGGCTGGGAAGGTGGCTCGCCACCCCTCCTCGGTGCTCATCTCGGGAGCTTCCGGAACCGGGAAGGAACTGGTGGCGCGCCTGATCCACCGGGAGAGTGAGCGGGCCGAGGGTCCCTTCGTTCCCGTGAACTGCGGGGCCATTCCGGACACCCTCCTGGAGTCGGAGTTCTTCGGGTACGTAAGAGGTGCCTTCACAGGTGCGGACCGGGATCGAGGAGGCCTCTTCGAGGCGGCTCACGGGGGCACCCTCTTCCTGGACGAGGTGGGGGAGCTACCTACCAATCTCCAGGTGAAGCTCCTGAGGGCTCTTCAGGAGGGGGAGGTCCGGCGTCTCGGGGGCTCCGAATCCAGAAGGGTGGATGTTCGGGTCATCGCCGCCACCAACAGGGACCTGGAGAGCTTCGTCCAGCAGGGAGATTTTCGTGAGGATCTCTACTATCGGTTGGCGGTGGTGCCCATTCACCTTCCGCCCCTGTCCCGCCGAAAGGAGGAGATCCCGGACCTGGTCTATCATTTCCTGGAGCGGCATCGGGACCGCCTGGGGGTGAAGGTGGAATCGGTGTCGCCGGAGGCCATGGAGGCGCTCCTGGGGTACCCGTGGCCGGGCAACATCCGCGAGCTGGAGAACCTCCTGGAACGGATCGCCGTCCTGGCCGACGGCACAGAGATCAGTGCTGCCGACCTGCCGGAGGACATCCTGCATCCGGCTCCGGAGCGTTCTCCCCTGGATTTCTCCGACGATGATCTCTCGGTGAAGCGGCACTCCGCGGAGCTGGAGAGGGTCCTCATACAGCGAGCGTTGGAGAGGACCGGGGGGAACAAGACCCAGGCCGCGGACCTCCTGGAGCTCAGCCCCAGGGCCCTCCGGTACAAGATCAGGGACTACGGGCTGGAGTAGCGTCGTCCCGCGATTCCCCCGGGAGGCTCGTTGAGCCATCCCCTGGCCCCCCCGCCGGGGCCATCCTCCCTCCATGCAGACTCCATACGGGTACTGGTCCACGACCTCGTTCCCACCTCGCCGGAGGGGCGGGTTCAGTCTGCCCGAGCTGGTATTGGTGATGACCATCGTCGGGTTGGCCCTGGGTGGTGCCCTTCCGGCTGCGTTCCGTCTCCGCGACAGAATGGCCGTGGTGGGGGCTCGGGAATCGGTAGTCGGGGTCTTCCACAAGGCGCGGATCGAGGCCGTGGCTTTCGGGGGAGCCAGCATCGTGCTTCGGGTCTCTCCACCCGGAGCGGAGCTCTGGTCGGCGGGGGCGCTCCGGTCGTCCGTCCCCCTGGGCCTGGATCTCGAAGTCGAGATGACCCTCTCCAGCGGGAGGGAGCGCGTGGAGATCTTCTTCGACGCGCTGGGCCTCGGTCGGGTGGCGAGCCAGACGATTCGGTTCCTGCGGAACGGGTCCCGTTCGGGGCTGGTGGTCTCTTCCCTCGGCAGGGTGATACGAGAATGAGCGGAACGGACCGCACCGGAGCCCGGCAGGGCTCGTCTCTCCTGGAGCTGATCCTGGCACTCCTCCTCTTCGAGGTCGGCCTCCTCTCGGTGGCGGGAATGGTGTTGGTGGGACAGCGGCACCTCACTCGGGCCCAGCGGACGATGCGAGGCACTCTGGAGGGGAAGCGGGTGGGCGACTCCCTTCTGGCAGCCGGAGCCCACGGGGACGGCGAGGCGAGGCGGCCCTGGGGGGCGGTGCGATGGACCGGCTCAGGGGACGGAGGGCTCATCGTCGTGGCCATTGCCGCGGACGGAGCCGATACGTTGGCTTACCTGCGTCTCTGGCCCGTGCCCGAGGGGGTCACCCTCCCTGATTCGGCTTCCTCAGAGGGTGGAGGTGGCCCATGAGGGGCGACGACGGTTTCACGCTGGCGGAGAGTCTTGTCGTCCTCCTCCTCACCGCACTCCTGATCCAGGGCGGCTGGAGTGTCGTTGCCACGCTCGTGAGGAGTGGGGAGAGGGTGGCGGAGATCTCCGAAGGGATGGAGACGATCCGAACCGTGGCCTGGATCCTGGAAGAAGAGCTCTCCGGGGGCTTGCCGAACCGGGACTGGTGGCCCGGAGGGGCTGATACACTGGCCCTCCGGGCCTATCGCGGGCTAGCCCTCGTCCAGGGAAGGGAGGCCGACGGGCAAGTCACGGTGTGCTACCGGGGGATCAGGAATCCGAACCCGGAGAAGGACTCCGTGCTCTTCCTTTCGGGGGACGCCGGCTGGACCGCCCACGCTTTGCTGGCGCGGGCCAGGGGGGATCCCGGATGCCTGGAGGAAGCGGGGGGGTGGGAAGAGGTCTGGCGTGTGGATCCCGAGCCCCTGGAACCCGTTCTGGGTCGGGTCTTCGAGAGGGGGAGCTACCACCTCGCGGACGGGGCCTTCCGGTACCGTCGAGGCGCGGGAGGACGACAACCGCTCACACCGGTCCGTATCGCCGACGGTACCCTGGAGGAAGTACCTGGGCAGGGAGGGCTTCGTTGGGGTCTACTTCTTTCCTGGTCGGGAATGAAGGGCGACTCCATCCCCTGGTCCGGGCGGATCCGGTGAGGGGGCCTCGTCCAGAGGTATCGTGGGGGAATGTCCGGGGGATCGCGCTTCCGCTCCTCCTCCTGCTCCTTCTGGCCCTCACCCTCCTGGGCCATGGGATCCTCCTTCTCTCCCGCCAGGAGCTCCGGGCTTCCAGGACGTACCTTCATGCGGTTCGGGGAGATCTGGCGGCGGTGGGGGGGCTGAAGCTGGGCCTCGAGACCCTCCCGGTCTCTTCGGAACCCCGTTCGGCCGGAATCACAATCCCTCTGGCCTCCGAATGGATGGACGGAGGCCTCTGGCGGGGAGTCACGCTTCGGTGGCTCGGGCCGGAGCTTTTCTTACTGGAAGGGAAGGGGCGGAGTCTGGGGTGGCCGGGTACGCGAAAACGGGGGGCCGTGGGATGGATGCTGGATCCCCTCACCCGCCTGGGGGCCCTCGGGGGCGGGGTGGAGCTCGGTGGAAGGCTGATCCTGGGACCTGGGACGGAGGCTTCGACCTCGAGTCTGCTGGGCCAACCCTCCGGCTGGGACCCGGACGCGTGCTCTCCATTCGGCCCCGCTCTGGCCACTCTCTACTCGCTGCGGTCCCTGCCCCTGACGGCTCCCCTCGTCCCGCCTGCTCCGGACTCCTCCGGCGCTGCGTCCCGGATCCCTCCCCTCGGCCTCCTGGCCGGGACCCAGCTGATGGCCCTGGCAGACGAGGCGGGACTCCTCGCTCCCGGAGGGGCCTCCCTGACCGACGGAATCGGGTGCCCGGACTCGGAAGAGCCGGGATTCCTGGCGGTGGGCGGGGATCTGGAGATCCGGGACGCCGGCGTCTGTGGGGTCTTCGTGGTGGCCGGGGACCTCCTCATGGAGGGATCCGGGAGCTTTCAGGGCCTCGCCCTGGTGGCCGGGGACCTCCGCCTCCTGGGAGGAGCGCTTTTCGAGGGCATGGCGCGGGTGACGGGATCGGTGACGCTGGAAGATTCGGCAATTCTCCGAATCTCGGCCTGCCCGCCCGCTCGGGCCCTTTCGGAGGCTTCTCCTCTCCTGAAACCCCTTGTCCTGCCTGGAGCTTCACGAATCCACATTTTCTAGTTTCCATCCCCCACAGCAATCTTTTCCTCGCCCCGGAAAAGTTTGTTTCACGTCAGGCTTTACTCCCCGGAAAATCGGCATAAGTATTGGGCTCAAGGATGGCATGGAACTGGTATCCTGACCATGAAGAATTGCCTCTTTCGGACTGGAGCCATGAATCGCCGATCCAGAGGGTTCACCCTCATCGAAGTGCTCATCGTGCTCGTCATCGGGAGCATCCTGATGAGCATGGCCGTCAAGGCGTTCGGGGCCACGTCCAGCAGGATCTCCGCCCGGCAGGCCCGGAACGTATTCAACGGGATGATGGCCCGGACCCGGGCCCACGCCATCGAGAGCGGCTGGACCACCATGCTGGTGGCGAACATCCCCGGGGACAGCGTCTGGATCTTCTCCAACGGCCGAGTCGTGGAGAACGTCCGGTTCGCAGAGGAGATGGGGATCGATCTCCAGGCCACCGCCGTCACGGTCCGCGTCTGTATGAGTCCCAGAGGGTATGCCAACACCAACTGCAACTCCTTCAGCTCGCCGGTGAAGATGGCCTTCGTCCAGGGGGCCGAATCGGAGACCGTCGAGATCCTCCCGCTGGGGCAGGTCCGATGGTGACCCCGAGCGGCGGTGGAGCGACGGGGAAGGGGGAGGCCGGGGCCCCTCGCCGGGGATTGGGCCGGGGAGGATTCACCATGGTGGAGGTCATCATCGCCATCCTGGTCCTGACTTTTGGTCTCCTGGGGATGGCCGGGACCACCGCCCTGGTGGTGCGGCAGATCACCCTGGCGGACGTCTCCACCGAGCGCACCGCCGCCCTCCAGACGACGCTGGAACGCCTCAGAGCCCTGCCTTTCGACAGTGTGGCTTCCGGATCCGACTCCGTGGGGATCTTCGGCGTTCGGTGGCTCGTGACCACCCCATCGAACCAGTGGAAGGTGGTGGACGTGATCACATCGGGGCCGGGCATGGGCAGCGGATCGGGAGGTTTCCCCATGCTGGTCAACAACGTCTCCGATACCTTTACCTACAGGATCATCAGGCCATGACCCCCGTGACGCGTCGAGGCTTCACCCTGGTGGAGCTCCTGGTGGTGGTGGTCCTGGGTGGCCTCATGGTCATGGCGGTGTACCAGGTACTCATCACCAACTCCCGGACCTACGCCGTCAACAACGCCCAGATCCAGGGCCAACAGTCCCTGAGGGCCGGGTTGGACGTTCTCTTCGGCGAGCTGAGGGAAATCAGCACCGATGAGGGAGACCTCATCGGCATGGGGGTCGATTCCGTTGCGATCCGCACCCCCCGGGCCTTCGGGCTGGTGTGCGCCACGGATTACACCACCTCACCCCCCAGGGTCACGGCATACCGGATCGGCCCCACCATTCAGGCAGGGGACTCCATCTTCATCTTCGCCGATAACGATACGGAGCGAATGCTGGACGACGTCTGGCTCACCCGATTCGTGCAGAGCGTGGATTCCACGGCCACCTGCAGCGGGGCGCTGGCCCAACGCCTGACGGTACCGAACCTGGCCAGCACCGGGGACACGGTCCGCTTCGGGGCCCCGATTCGAGCCTTCCTGACCTATACCTACGGCCTCCACGTCTTCGGAGGAGAAAGCTACCTGGCCCGCCGGATCTCCACCTCGGGAACGCCGGACCCGCTGGTGGGGCCGCTCCTTCCGAACCGGGGCGTGACCTTCCGGTACCTGGATTCCGTCGGAGCCGTCACCACCGTGGCCGCCGATGTCGCCCAGATCGAAGTGACCCTTCGCTACCAATCGCAGGTGATGAATTCCCGGAACCAGCCGGTACGGGACTCCATCGTGGCCCGGGTCTACCCAAGGAACTGACCCTCCTGAGGGATCTCGCCTCCCTCGGCCGGGAAATGAGGTTATGATGACGAAAACCCACTCAAACGACGGCTTCGCCCTCCCCGCGGCGGTCTTCGCCCTGGTGGTGGTGGGGGTCCTGGTGACCGGGGGCTTCTACCTGGCCCGGCAGGAGACCCGCATCGGTGTGGCGTCGAAGAGGGCCACCACGGCCTTCTACCTGGCGGAGCGGGGGGCCAACGAGGTCATGTCCCAGTGGGACATGTCCACCTTCGGCTCCCTGGCCAACTGGCACTCCGCCGTGAAGGCGGACACGGTGGCGGACGGGATCTGGCAGGTGGCCGTGACCAAGATGACCGATCGCCTCTACTTCCTCCTCTCCACCGGCACCGTGACCCTGGGGAGCGGGATGCTGGGGAACGCCTCCCGGATGCTGGGCGTGGTGGCCCGCCTGAACACCGCCGACATTCAACCGCCGGCGGCCCTCACCACGGTGGGAAGCCTGACCATCGGTGGCTCCTCCTACATCATCGGTCATGACTCCATCCCATCCGGGTGGGGAGGATACTGCGACTCCCCGGGTGCGTCCAAGCCGGGAGTCCTCATCGACAGCCTGAGCAATGTGAATACCGTAGGCACCGACTACGAGCTGGAGGGGGACCCGCCGACGTTCGAGAACCCCACGCTCACGCCGGACTCTCTCCTCTCCTTCGGGGAGCTGGGTTGGTATGACCTCGTGGCCCTGGCCGACATCACCTTCCCAAGCAACACCACCATCACTTCCCTGGGCCCGGACTCCATCTCCGTCGGGGGCTCATACGTCTGCAACAGCTCGAACAATCGCAATTGGGGGGACCCCAT
>JASFRP010000063.1:0-9979 GCA_050114895.1 Gemmatimonadota bacterium | reverse complement strand
TTACTTAGAGTTATATCCAATTTGATCTCACCCAGGCGAACAGCGAGTATTCGGCGCCCTCGAGCAACCCCATGAAACCCCGGTGTGGGAAGATGAGCAGACTTCGACACATGATCGGCTGGCCCATCGAATACGCGATGAAGGCAACGGCCGCGACCGCCGGCCTCCTCTCCCTGGGAGCGGACGGCGGGCTGGTGGGCAAGACCCTGGCGGGATACAGGAGCATCCCGGCAACCATCGGCGAACTTCGACACATCCCGGCCAAGCTCTCCAGCGTGACGCAGATAGTGAACGACTACAACACCCAGACCGCCCGGGAGTTCACCACCACCTACGGCGGGGACGTCATCCAGATGATCTCCGACAACCTGAGCGGCCTCATCAACTACGGGAGACAGGTGGCGGAGAACTTCCAGACCGCACCTCTCACGACGGTGTCCGCAGCCGGGATCGCCTTCCTCGGTGCCTACGGCTTCGGTCGGATGACCCGATTCTGGCGACAGAAGGGACAGGGCAGCTTCGTCCAGAAATTCGAGCGCGACCTGGGAGACCGCGTCTTCGCCAAGCGCCCGAGGGCCAGCGACTCCCCCTCGGCTCAGGTGAAGTAGTCGGAGACGCTCACACCAAACCCTTTGGGATCCGTCAAGCCCGAGTCAGCAACGTCGACAGGTGCTCCAACTCCTCGTCCCATCCCTGGTCGTTCTCCCCCCGGTGTTTGTCGGTGAGGAACCCATCCTCCTTGAGACGCAGCGTCGTGCCTCCCTCCTCCCGCTCCGTCAAGACCCATTCCACCGTAGTGTGGGGCGCATCCTCGAAGGCCACGCCCGGCTCGTGGACCCAACTCCACACCAACCGGTGCGGAGCGTCCACTTCCCGGATTCTCATGGCATAGCTGCCGTGTTCTTTCCAGGTCATGGTGGCTGCTCCCCCAGGCCTCAAATCCACCTCCGCCTCGTCCCCGAACCATTGGGAGAGCTCCCGGGGGTCGGTGATGGCACGCCACACCCGCTCTCTCGGGGCGTCTAGCTCGAGGATCTTCTCAACGGTTCGTCCGGTCATTATTTCCTCCGTTCAGGTACGTCTTCAGGCGATGGAGACGCTCGTCCCACGCTTCGGAGTACGGGGCCAACCACTCGTCTACCGTCCTCAGCGGCTCCGCCCGGAGCTGGTGGATCCTCTCCCTTCCCTGGACCGTCTTCCTGATCAGGCCCGCCTCTTCCAGGACGGCGAGATGCTTCGTCACCGCCTGCCGACTCATGGGGAGGGGTTCGCTCAAAGCAGTGATGGACAGGGGCCCATCCGACCGAAGGTGCTCCAGGATGGAACGACGGGTGGGATCGGCCACGGCCTGGAACACGTCAATCATAGGCGAAAATATATGCAACCTATTAGTTGCATGTCAAGCACCTGGTTCGGGCCGTCGGGCAACCGGTCGCAGGAAGTGACCGGGCTGACACTCGGAGAGAGACGGAAGATGAATCTTGATACACGCCCTCTCCGTACTTACCCTGTATGGAATCCCCGGTGGGAAGCTCATTCCTGGAGCCACTCTCCGGCGAACCCGTTCTTCAGAAGGTCGTCTTCAGAATGCGACACACGTTCGATTATTCCGGCAGCTTCGGCCCCGCCACCGATCGGGTGGCCAAGGCCAGGATGCGGGTGCGTGTGTCGTACCTCCTGAGCCAGTGGGTCCAAGCGCCGATCACGGATTGGCGGGAGGCGGATACCTGAACTAACTAGAACTATAGTAGAGGCATCGTATCCGGTCTTCCGCCGCCCCATGCGGTCCGTGGAAGCCCGGATTTTTGTTTGCCTACGACGCAGGTGGGAACCCTGCAAGACGCGAGAGAGCAATGACGAAGAGGACGATGGATCAGCGAATCATCGCCAGATACACGGACCAGCCGGACCGCATGCCGGCGGAGGTCCGGAGGGCCATCGAGGGCGCGTGGGGCGGCCGCCCGGTCCTGCTGTACGCACTCACCGATCTGGACGCCGGGATGCGCCTGGCCGAGGTCTGGTTGGCTCTGGGGGACAATCAGCTGGCGTTGGCCCGACGGGGGCCAGGAGAGGAATGGGATGTCCAGGCCATCTCCCGGAGACGGATCTCCGCGGTGAGGGAGTCCCCGGGGCTGTCCGGGAGCACGCTGGCCTTCCTGGGGGAACCCGACGAGCCGGCGCTGGGTGTGGTCCGCTACACGCATCGGCAGCGCCGGGCCGTGGAGAATGTGCGCTTCGTGGTGGAGCAGGAGCTGGACGGCCGGGCCGTAACGCCGGGGGACCCGGATGAGGAGTACGCCCAGGGCGTGGCAGGGCCCATCCGGGAGGCCCAGGCGCTGGTGGCCGGGAATCAGGCTGCGGTGTTGTGGCGCCTGGTTGGGTACCTGGGCCGGTATCGAAAGCACGTGGTTCTGGGATTCGCCGCGGCGACGCTCATCACGGTGGTGAGCCTTGTGCCGCCGTACGTGGCGGGCTTCCTCATCGACTCCGTGGTGAAGCCGGTGCAGGACGGGGCGATGCCCATGGAAAGAGGAGCCCTGGTGGCGTGGATCGCCGTCACGGCCATGGCCATGGTCTTTCTGCTCCGGCAGGGTGCGGCCCTCGTACGGCTGCGGCACATGGCCATCCTGGGGGAGTGGGTCGCCCGAGATCTGAGGACCGAGCTGTACGAGCACCTGCAGCGGCTCTCTCTGAGCTTCTATTCCAGGAAGAAGACGGGCAGACTTATCACGAGGGTGAGCTCCGACACCGATCGACTCTGGGACTTCCTGGCCTTCGGAGTCGTGGACGTGTCTCTTTCCGCCGTCATGCTCGTCGGCCTGGGAGCGGTTCTCCTCAGCCTCGATTGGAAGCTGGGGCTTGTGATGGTGTCGCCGGTGCCCGTCTTCATCTGGGCCATCTTCAAGCACGGTGAGCACATGAACCGTTTCTTCATCAGGGCGTGGCGGAAGTGGTCGAGGGTCACCGACGTGCTCTCTGACACCATTCCCGGCATGCGGGTGGTGAAGGCCTTCAACCAGGAGGAGCGTGAGTCGGGGCGCTTCAACGAGCGCAACCTGGACGTGACGGAGGAGTTCAACCGGATCCACCACTCGTGGACCACCTTCTGGCCGGTCCTGATGCTGGCTGTACACGGGACCACGGTAGGCGTGTGGGCTTTCGCCATCCCACGCCTCCTGGGAACGGGGAGCGGGGGGGTGACCCTGAGCGCGGGGACATTCGTGTCGTTCCTCCTGTACACGACCATGTTCGTGGGCCCCATGGAAACCATCGGCCAGATGGCCCGGACCGTCCAGCGTGCGACGACCTCTGCCCACAGGGTGTTCGAGGTCCTGGACACCGAGCCGGACATCGTGGACGCGCGGGAGCCCGTGAGGCTCCAGCCACTGAAGGGGAGGATCCAATTCCAGGAGGTGAGCTTCGGCTACGACGGAGTGAAGCAGGTCCTCCGAGGTGTCTCCTTCGACGTCGAGCCGGGGGAGATGATCGGCCTGGTGGGCCCGTCGGGAGGGGGAAAGAC
The DNA here is from genome assembly GCA_050114895.1 of Gemmatimonadota bacterium. Taxonomy (GTDB): domain Bacteria; phylum Gemmatimonadota; class Gemmatimonadetes; order Longimicrobiales; family Gaopeijiaceae; genus JASFRP01. Next base: position 6,459 of record JASFRP010000063.1, on the reverse strand, counting down.
GACGGTGACCAACCTCATCGCTCGGTTCTACGACGTCACGGCCGGGAGAGTGCTGGCGGACGGTGTGGACGTTCGGGAGCTGGAAACGGGGCACTACCGCAGGCAGATCGGGATCGTGCTCCAGGAGCCGTACCTGTTCCACGGTTCGGTCCTGGAGAACATCCGGTACGGTCATCCCGAAGCCGGGCTCGAGGAAGTGGTAGAGGCCGCGAAGGCCGCCAACGCCCATGACTTCATCGTGAGGCTACCACAGGGATACGACACGGTCGTGGGAGAGCGGGGACAGAACCTCTCGGGGGGAGAGCGCCAACGGGTGTCCATTGCCCGGGCCATCCTCCACGATCCGCGAATCCTGATCCTCGACGAGGCCACCAGCGCCGTGGACACGGACACGGAGAGAAAGATCCAGGAGGCCATGGACAGGTTGGTCTCCGGCCGGACCGTGTTCGCCATCGCGCACCGGCTGTCGACCCTCCACAAGGCGTCGCGCCTCTTCGTCATGAAGGACGGGCGCCTGGCGGAGGCGGGGACGCACGAAGACCTGCTGGCCCGGCCCGACGGGATCTACGCACGATTGCACAACCTGCAACTCCAGCTTCAGGTGGGAGAGTAAGGAGGCGCAACATGGTCCAGCTCAAACGGACTGTCGATAGAACGACGGAAATGACCCTGGAACGGAGAGCGGACGGGCAGCTCTGGTTGCGGTCCGGTGGCCGGGAGGAACCGGTGCGGGTGCACCGGTGCTTCCCGTGGTCCGAACCGGGGCGGTTCATCTCACTTCGGAACGCCCAGAACCGGGAGGTCGCCATGGTGGCGGACCTCAGGGAGCTGGGCCCCGGGTCCCGAGCGGCCCTGGAAGGTGCACTCATGGAGGCGGGCTTCGTCCTCCGGATCCGTCGAATCGTTCAGGTGGACGAGGAGGTGGAGATCAGGACCTGGCAGGTGGTGACCGAGCAGGGTTCCCGGTCATTCCAGACGAAGCTGGACGACTGGCCCATGGAGGTGCCTGGGGGCGGGATCGTCATCCGGGACGTATCCGGGGACCTGTACCATGTTCCTGATCCGGAAGCCATGGACGAGAGGAGCCGTAGATGGCTCTGGGCGTTCGTAGGGTAGCGGAGGCGGCCGCCAGACGGCCGTTTCCGCTCCTTCGCCCATGGAGGGACCGTGGCGGATGGAGAATGCCGTGAGAATCCGGCGAAAAGGCAGGGAACGTTTCATCGGGGGCAGTTGAAACACCCCCTACCTGTTCCGTGGAACACCCTGGCATGGGCGCTCCTCAGGGGGGAGGTCCGTCAAACATATATATGACAACCTCTTAAACGATTCACTCAGCTTGCGGGGTAGATGGCCGAGATCCTGCCCCTCCTCCTCGTGCCGTTGGGCTGCTCCGCCCGCTCGGGCCCATGCGGTCGGCTTGCACTCGGTCCCCGGGGATTCGGGCTTCCCCGGCGCCGGCATCTCACGAGGAGGAACGTATGAGGACTACATTCATCACTTTGGCCGCGGGAGCACTGTTCCTGATGGGGTGTGACAACCCCGGAGAGCTCACCGGGCCTGCCGCCGACCTTGGCCCTGCCCCCGGGCCGGCCCTTTCCGCCGACCCCATGAGTCCGCCGCCCTCTCGGGGCGTCGTGACGGCCAACGGCTGGTATGCCGGGGAGGAGATCTACTATCTGGACCTGGGTGTCGAGGAGGGAGTCACCCAGCGTGGGGAGAACGACCTTTACCTCATCGGCGGGAACCGGGCGTACCAGGCCAACGTGGCGGAGTTCATTCCTGGACAGCCCGGGTACTCTCCCCACTGGAACATCCACCTGGTCAATACCGCGCCAGGAAAGACCCTGACCGACATCCTGGCCAGCCCCTACGCCTCCAGCCACTATCCCGATGCCCTCTTCGATGACGTGGACGATATCCTGGCCGCCGAGGATGCCGGGCTGGTGATCACCACGGCCCTGGGGGTCGTGGTCAACTGCCCCATCGTGTCCGAGAACGCCACGGATGCCCCGGGGAACACCCCGCTTTCCGAGGACTTCCCTGGGTTCCCGAATACCTTCTGAACCCTCATCCGCCGCAGCTGCCCTCCCCTCCGCGGAGGGGAGGGGGCTCGGCCCCCTCACCGACACAGATCCGCGGCCGGTCCAGCGACGCCCGGCGTCACTGGGCCCTGAGGGCCTCCACCGGATCCGCCGCCGCCGCCCGGCGTGCCGGCAGGTAGGACGCCAGAGCCACCGTCGCCCCCAGGACGGCGAGAGCCGGCAGGAGGGTCCCGAAGCTCAGGGCCTCCGCACCATAGAGGAAACCCTGGACCCTGGGGGAGATCAGTGCCACCAGAACCGCCCCCACTACGAGCCCCAGGATCACCGTGGCGGCCACCTCCCCTACCACCATAAGGACCACCCGTGACCCCGGAGCGCCCAGCGCCACCCGGATCCCGATCTCCGGCATGCGGCCCGCCACCGAGAAGGAGACGATGGTGTAGATCCCCACGCTGGCGAGAAGGAGGGCCAGGAGAGAGAAGAGCCCAAGGGCGGCCGCCGAGACCTTCGGCGCCACGATGGTTTCCCCCACGTGGGCTTCCATGGTGGAGAGGCGCGTCGCCGTGAGCCGGGGAGAGACGGCCATCAGCTCCCCTCGGGCCGCGGAGAGGATGTGGGCGGGGTCTCCGGAGGTTCGGATCACGAGGTACGGTGCGTTCACCCCGCTCTCCCCCATCACGTAGTAGAGCATGGGGGTGGGAGGCTCCGAGAGGCTCCGGACCTTCGTATCGGCCACCACCCCCACCACGCTTCGCCACCCCTCAGGCACGGACTGGGGACGGATCCGCCGCCCCAGGGCCGTCTCCCCTCCCCAGAAACGGGTCAGGGCTCGGTTCACGACGATGATGGGCTCGTCGCTCCTCCGGTCCGCCGGGAGGTACCCCCTTCCCTCCAGAATCTCCATCCCCATGGTCTCGAAATACCTCGGCGTCACCACGGCCCAGGAGAGCTCCACGGAACCGGTTCCCGCTGGGGGCTCGTAGTCCTCGATGACGGTGGTTGTGGTCCCCCCTCCCTGGACCGGGAGGCGCGACGTGAGAGCGGCGTCCTCCACCCCGGGGAGGGCCCGCATCCGGCGAAGGAGCTCATCAAGAAGGGCCCCGCGCTCCTCTGCCGGTATGCCGGCCTGCGTGAAATCGGTCTGGAGGAAGGCCAGCCGTTCCACGTCCACCCCGGTGTCCACGTGGTAGTAGTTCCGGAGGCTCCGAACCATCACCCCGGCCCCCACCACCAGCACCAGGGACACCGCCACCTGTACCGAGACCATCAGATTCCGAAAGAGGGAGAGATGCCTGCTCCCGGAAGCGGTGCGCCGGTCCTCCCGAAGGGCCCCGGAAAGGTCTGCCGCGTTGGACTGCATGGCGGGAGCCCATCCGAAGAAGATCCCCGTGCCCAGCATCAGAGCCAGGCTGAAGAGGAGGACCCTGAAATCCATGGCCAGATCCAGCTCTCCGGAGAGCGGGCCTGGAAGCGAGAGGGTCTGCGTCAGGCCCAGGAGCCAGTGGGCCAGAAGAACCCCCAGCGCTCCACCGGCCAGGGAGATGACCAGGGCTTCGCTCAGGAAAAGCCGAACCACCCGGGACGGCGGGGCCCCCATGGCCCTGCGGACCGCCACTTCGGAGGTCCGGGACGCACCTCTCACCAGGAGCAGGCCACCCAGATTGGAGGAGGCCAGGACGAGAACCAGGATCATCAGCACCATCAGGAGACCGGCGATGGAGTAGAGGCTCCCGTCCACCTCGGGGTGGAGCCGGATGTCCTTCGCCCGGAAGACCGTGATGCCCCGGCCCTCGTTCATCTCCGGAAAGGACTCCGCCAACCGCCGGGCGAGGGCGTCCATGGCCTCCTGAGCCTGGGCCACCGTGACCCCCTCCGCCAAACGGGCCCTGATGTCGAACCAGTGGTCCTCTCGTCGATTCAGATTCGCTACCCGGAAATCGCCGTTGATCCCCACCGTGGATATGGAAAGCCAGAGATCCGACACTACGAACCCGCCAATCCCGTTGTAATCCTCGGGTCCCACACCGATGACCGTCACGGGCTCTCCGTTCAGGCGAAGGGTGCGGCCTACGATGTCGGGATCAGATCCGAAACGGTTCTCCCACGCGTAGTGGCTCACCACTGCGTAGTTGCCAGCCCCGACCTGGTCCATGCCGGGATCGAACCAGCGACCCCTGGAGGGTGACCGGCCGATGACCTCCATGAAGTCCGATGTGGTGAACTCCACGGCAACGGGCCAACGCACCCCGTCCACCTCCATCTCGGCGGCGTCCGGGGAAGTGGCACCTACCGAGGCGAAGACGCCGTGCAGGGCGGCCATGTCCCGGTAAGCCGGGAAGGAGCTGGAGCTTGGCTCACCGTCGTCGGAGTCCTGGTAGATGTTCACGACTCTCTCGGGATCCCCGAAGGGAGGCGGGACCAGGAGCGCCTTGTTCACCACCGTGAAGACCGCGGTGTTCGCGCCGATGGCCAGGGCCATGATGGCCAACCCGCCCAGGGTGAACACGGGCGTCCGGGCCAACCGGCGGAGGGCATATCCCAGATCCTGCATCACGGCACTCACTCCTGCCCTCCTTCGTCTTTCCTCTCGGGGGATTCGACTCCGGGCGGTGACCTCCGATACCACGGTGGAGGAGAGGTCCTTTGCGACCCCCCACCAGACCCCGGCCCGGGTCCACCTCCTCTCATTGTTCCGAGCCCGGTGGAGCCTGGCCAGGAGGAGTATCTCCATCTCCGCCCCGTGCTTTCGCCGGAGCCTGGGAGGGTAGAGGAGGAGGACGAGCCGGACTGCAGCCCTCTCGAGGGGTCGGGAAGCTTGCCCCCCGCTCTTCATGCCCTCTCCGGCAGGACCTTGTTCTCCCTGGCGTGCTCCACCATCCGGTGGTAGCGCTCCATTTCCATGCGCAGGAGGGACTCCCCCCTCGGGGTGATCCTGTAGTATTTCCTCCGGGGATCGGCACCTTCTTCGGGGGAATCCGCCTTTCGGATCAGCCCCTCCACCTGCATCTCGTCCAGGGACCGGTACAGCGTGCCCGGTCCCAACCTGATCACGCCGGCAGAGCTTTCCTCCACCTCGTCGGCGATGCCGAGGCCGTGGAGGGCGCCACCGGAGAGGGCGAGAAGAATGTGCAATACGGGGGGCTTCAACGGAGGCCGGGAGGTGTGCGTTCCTGACGGCATGTCACTCCCTCCAAGAGCGATCAGAAATATCCACAACAGATATAACCATCATGGATAAATCCGTCAACCTGCTGGCCCTGGCCGACCTCCTACCACCGCGCCTTCCTTGGGCGGAAGGCCTGGCGCATCATCTCCGGATTGAAGTGCTGCCCCGGGTCTCCGGTGGTGGCGAAACGGTAGAGAGCCGTGCAGTAGATTCCGTTGAGGGCGGAGCTCACCAGTATGACACAGAGGAAGCCGCCCAGGAGGGATACTCCCACCACGATGGCCAGGGCCGGGCCCAGTGCCGCGGCGGCCATGAAGAGGGGCACCGCCACCAGGGCCATCAGGAGGAAGAGGACGAATGTCGCCAGCCCGATTCCGGCGTTTCCCACCACCTGCTCTCCCCAGGTCTTCTTGAACAGCGCAGCGCTTTCCTTCACGGCATCGAAGGCCGAGACGTCCCGGGTCACCAGCACCGGAACAGCCAGGTAGGTCGCCAGGTTCCATGCGATGCCTATGACACCGATGACGATGCGGCCGATGAACCCGGCGCGCTCCTCGATGGCTTTGAGGATCATGCCGACGGTGGCAGCGATGGCGGCATATTCCAGGATGGGCCCCAGCTTGTTGAAAGCGATCTCCAGGCCGTCCTTCACCGTCGGATCTCCGCCTTCCAGCCGGATCATCGCCGCACCCATGAGGGCCGTGTTGAAGAAGAAGACCACGGTGTAGAGCACGAGGTAATAGAGGAATCCCACCACATATCCCAGGTAGCCGAGCCCATCTTCCAGCCCCTCCAACCCGTCTCCGAACACAGCCAGGGGAACGATGAAGGTCGTGGTGAGAAGAATCACCGCGATCCCCGAAAGAAGCGGGAAGATCAGGAGCTCCGGGTCCATCCTCAGGACTGCGAAGCTCGCCTTCATCATAGACCAGCTGTTGGAGAGTTTCGACATGGCTCCTTACCTCCTTCTCACGAGGAGGGGGTCGCGGTTCTCGATGTGACCAATGGAAGTGGGATTCCGAAGATGATCATACGCTATCCACGGATACGGATCAGCGCCAGGATTCTTCTGCCCGTCACTGGCCCTGCCAGTTCCGGTGCTCGATGTGGGCCGGGATCGGGGCGGAGGCGGTCTCCCGCTCCGCCAGCCTTTCGGCCAACCACTGGAACCACTCGAAGTACGTCTCCCGCCCCCCGATCCGCCGCATCTCTTCCACCAGCCTCCGCAGTTTCACCCAGGAAAGGGCGATG
>JASFRP010000062.1:0-10073 GCA_050114895.1 Gemmatimonadota bacterium | reverse complement strand
CCCCGGGGTATGGCCCAATCTGCGGGCATTATGGTGAACTACCTCTATGACATCCGCCGAATCGAAGAGAACCACGAGGCGTATCGAGGCCGGGGACGAGTGGTGGCGTCCTCCGCCGTAAGGAGTCTGCTCAGAGGTTAGAGACGGGCCTCCTTGTGGCATCTCGTATCCACCCTGTGTAGCTTGCATTCCATGTTGTCGAGCGCGAAGCGAATCCTCTGGGTGGACGACGAAATCGACCTCCTGCGGCCCCACCTTCTCTTCCTTCAGCAGCGGGGGTATTACGTCGACGCCATCACGAACGGCGACGATGCCCTCGAGCTTCTGAGGGAGAACCCCTACGATCTGGTCCTCCTGGACGAGCAGATGCCCGGCACCTCCGGCCTGGAGGTCCTGGACGTTCTCCGAAAGGATGACCCGCATACTCGGGTCGTGATGGTGACCAAGTCGGAGGAAGACCGGACCATGACGGAAGCTATCGGGCGCCGGGTGGACGATTATCTGGTGAAGCCCACCAGCCCCCGCCAGGTCCTCTCCGTGGTGACCCGTATCCTGGAGGGATCAGCGATTCGCCAGCAGCGGGCCGCCCAAGCTTTCGCCTCCCGATTCCGGGAGTTGGGACTTCTCAGGCAGGAGGCCCGAAGTGCACGAGAGTTCGCGGCTCTCTACGAGGAGTTGGTGGACTGGCACGTCCGGTTGGAGACGGCGGGAGAGCCTGGGCTCATGGATTCCGTGGCCTCTCTCATGACCGAGATCCGTCGCGACTTCGGAAGCTGGATCCGGCAACACTACCCGCGATGGGTGAGAGGAGGGGAGGAAGGCCCTCTCCTGTCGGTGGATATCGTCCGGGAGTGTCTGGTCCCGTTGTTGGGTGTCAAACCGGTCTTCTTCGTGGTTCTGGACTGCATGAGGCTGGACCAGTGGCGGGTCATCGCACCCCTTCTGGCGCCTCATTTCGAGATCGAAGAGCGCCTCCATTTCTCCATTCTTCCTACCGCCACGCCATACGCGAGGAATGCCATATTCAGCGGGCATTTCCCGGATTGGATCTCCAGGAACTACCCGGGATGGTGGGACCTCTCGGATGATGAGGGGAGTCTGAACGCTTTCGAGGACGATCTTCTGAAGGGCCAATTGAAGAGGCTGACCGGCCGGGACGTCCCCGTCCACTATGACAAGATCTTCTCCGACAGGGAGGAGGAACAAGTCCGGGCCCGGGTCCGGTCTGCCCTCAAGAGGGAGGGGGCCGTCATCGCGCTGGTCTTCAACTTCGTGGACCTCATGACTCACGGTCGAAGCGAGTCTCCGATTCTCATGGAGGTGGCGAAGGACGAGGCAGCACTGCGAAGCATCACGCGGTCCTGGTTCGAGCGCTCCACTCTCCTGAGCGTCTTGAAGGAGGCGTCCGCAGGGGGGCACCATGTGGTGTTCACAACCGACCACGGGTCCATCCTCTGTCAGCGACCGGCTACCGTCTTCGCCCGGAAGGACGCCACAGCCAACCTGCGCTACAAGTTCGGCGGGGACCTCAGGGCGGAAGACTCGGGGACCGTGCTGGCCACAAACGATCAGAAGGACCTGGGGTTTCCCCCGGGGAGGTTGGGGACGACCTACCTCCTGGCCATGGAGGACTACTTCTTCGTGTATCCGACCAAGCTGCGGGAGTACCAGGCCCGGTACCGGAACTCTTTCCTCCACGGTGGGATCTCGCCGGAAGAGATGATCGTTCCCGTGGCCCACCTCACTCCCCGCCGCAGGGAGCGGATGGTCTGAAGGGGCGGGCGAACTCGTGAAGAGCTACATCCGAATCCTCGGGTACCTGAAACCCCACGCCGGGGTCTTCCTGGCGGCGGTGGTGGCCACCTTCATTTTCGCCGGGTTGGACGCATTCTCTTTCCTCCTGGTGATCCCGTTCCTGAACGTCCTCCTGGTGGATCCGTCCGGTCCGCGACCCGAGAGCATCAGCACCGGAGACGCCCTCCTGGACCGAGTCCTCAACGGGACCATCGGCCGAATGGTGGACTTCCGGGCGGCGCCCGAGGACGCGATTCAGGGGATCATCCTGTTTCTCCTCGTGGTGTTCGCGATCAAGAACGTCTTCGACTTTCTCAAGACCTACCTCATGGCAAGGGTCCAGCAGGGTGTGACGCGGGACCTCCGGGACCGGGTGTACGACCACCTGCTGGAGCTGGACATGGCCTTCTTCGGAAAGACGAAGATGGGTCAGATCCTGTCCCGCCTCACCTATGATGTGGAACAGCTCCGGGTCCTGGTGGCGAAAGAGCTGGGGAAGGTCGTCTCGTCGGTCTTCGAATTCCTCACAGTGTTGGTTGCTGCCGTCATCGTTTCCTGGAAGCTCACCGCAGTGGCGTTCGTGGTGGTCCCCCTCACCATGGGAGTGTGGGGCCCTCTCATTCGGAAGCTGAAGCGCAGGGATCGGCGAGTCCTGGACTCGGCCGCAGACGTCAACACGCACATTCAGGAGACGCTGACGGGGATCCGGCTGGTCAAGTCTTCCTCCACGGAAGGATACGAGAGGGGCCGGTTCCACGATCTCACCCTGCGGTATTACCAGCGGTTCCTCCGCTCCGAGAGACTCCGGGCCCTGGCTTCGCCCATCACGGAGATGCTCTCTGCCGTGGGGACGGTGATCCTCCTGTGGTTCGGAGCTCGCCTGGTCCTGGTCTCCCAGGAGCTGACAGGCCCGGAGTTCATAGGGTTCCTGATTCTCTCCATGAAGCTGTATTCCCCCGTGAAGTACCTGGCGAAATTCCCGGCCCTCATCCAGCCGGGGTTGGTGGGAGCGGAGAGGATCTTCGAGTTCATGGATGCGCCTGTCGACATTCGGGACCCTGAGGGGGCGAAACCGTTCCCGGGTCTGATGGACGAGATCGTATTCGACGACGTTTCCTTCGAGTACCGGGCCGGGGAGCCGGTGCTGTCCAACATCTCTTTCAGGGTACCGAAGGGCTCGGTGGTGGCGTTGGTGGGACCCTCCGGAGCGGGAAAGACCACTCTCCTGGACCTGCTGGCTCGATTCTACGACGTGACCGGAGGAGGCATCAGCATCGACGGCACCGACATCCGGGAGTTCCCCCTGAAGGGTCTCCGAGGTGCGCTGGGGATCGTGTCTCAGGAGACCATCCTCTTCCACGACACGGTGCGGGCCAACATCGCGTACGGGAGCGCGAACCCCGGAGGGGAAGAGATCGAGCGGGCGGCCAGCGCCGCCCACGCCCACGAGTTTGTCTCTCGTCTGCCCCAGGGGTACGACACGGTGGTGGGGGAGCGGGGGACCGAGCTCTCCGGGGGCCAGCGTCAGCGCCTGGCCATCGCACGTGCTATCCTCCGGGACCCGCCCATCCTGGTCTTCGACGAAGCTACCAGCGCCCTGGACACCGAGTCGGAGCGGTTGGTCCAGGAGGCCATCGACCGGCTTCTGGAGGGCCGGACCGTGTTCGTCATCGCCCACCGCCTCTCCACGGTGCAGCGGGCCGACCAGATCCTGGTGCTGGATGCAGGACGCCTGGTGGAGCGGGGGACCCACCAGACGCTCCTGGAGGCGGATGGACTCTACAGGCACCTGTACGAGCTCCAGTTCGCCGACGGGCAACCTGCCCTCCAGGCCGGAGTGCCTGTTCCGGAGATGGAGGGAGGCACCGGGGCCGAAGGGACCGGTTAGAATGGACCCTGACAATCCGGTCTCCCGTCATCCATGAGACGCCCTACCCTCCGTCACCGCCTGGAACACCTGGGATACCACCTGGGCTTGAGCGTCCTCCATCTCCTTCCAGAGGAGTTGGCCCTCCGCCTGGGAGAGGGGATGGGATGGGTGGCGGGGGTGGTCCTGGGAATTCGGCGGAAGACGGTACGGGCGCATCTCCGCCAGGCGTTCCCCCATGAGAGCGAAGCCTGGCGGCGGCGTGTAGCCCGGGCCTCTTTTCGCCACCTGGGCCGGGAGGCTTTGGCGACCTTTCTTTTGGGCCGGCTGTCACGGGAGGAGATCCTGGAACGTATCGAGATTCCGGGGTTCGAAGCCCTTCAGGAGGCGATGGAGGCCGGTGCGGGGGCAGTCCTGATCACGGCCCATTTCGGAAACTGGGAAGTCGCCGGTGCCGGTCTGGCGGCCAGGGGGCTCCCGCTGGACGTCGTGGCGCAGCGCCAACGAAACCCCCTGTTCGACGCCGACCTGACGGAGACCCGGACCCGTCAGGGGATGTCGGTGATTCTCCGCGGCGACGCGCCGAAGCAGGTGCTGAAGTCTCTCCGTCGGGGACGGGCCGTGGCCATCGTGTGGGACCAGAACGTGAGGAGGGGAGGAATCTTCGTGGAGTTCTTCGGGAAGAAGGCCTCCACGGCCCGGGGCCCCGCGATCTTCCCTCTTCGGACCGGAAGCCCTGTGTTCCAGGGGGTGAACCGGCGGCTGGAGGGCTACCCTTCCAGGTATCGGTTGGAGGTGGTCCCGGTGGATTTCACCCCAACCGGAGATCTGGAGGCGGACGTCTTCCGCCTCACGGAGGTCTACACCCGCTTCCTGGAAAAGGAGATCGTGCGGACGCCGGAGCAGTATTTCTGGCAACACCGGAGGTGGAAGACACGGCCACCGGACGAGTAACCAGCCGGTGCCTTCGTGGGTATGGGGCCCGGGGGTCCCTCGCCCCGGCCCTGTATGGGGCCGTTGGGTCCTCCATCGGTGCATGGGCAGGGATCCCAACCTGGCAGGAACCGGCCTCGGGGCCCTCGGTATTATAGGGGCGCCCTGGTTAGATTGCCTGGGGGCTGCGGACTTCGGAGGCAGGCTGAGATCCAGGCCGTGACGGGGTGGGTGGAGTGGGGGGGCAGGAGAAACGAGAGTCCAGAACGTGATCTATATCACCATTCCGGTTCACAACGAGGGGAGCACCATCGGGGTCCTCCTCTGGAAAATCCGGAACGTCATGGGAGAGTTCGGCCGGGACTACGAGCTTCTGGTCCTGGACGATGCCTCCACGGACGGCACTCCGGAGGCGCTTCAGCGTTACCGCAGAGCGCTTCCCCTACGTGTGTTCCGTTCCGACGAGCGGTTGGGGTATTCCGCCGCGTTGGAGAGGCTTCTCAGGACCGCGGTGGACAGGGCTCCCTACCCGAAACGGGATGCCATCGTGACCCTCCAGGGTGATTTCACCGAGCATCCCCGGGACCTGGTACCTCTCGTGAAGACATTGGAGGGTGGGGCGGACGTGGTAGCCGGGAGCTTCGGACCGGGTGGGGAGGGTATCCCGTTCTCCATTCGCATCGCCAGGTGGGCGGCGCCCCGGATTCTCGGCTCATCCCTGAGTACCTGCCCGGTTTCGGACCCCTTCTGCGGGTATCGGATCTACCGTGTCATTGTCCTCAAGAAGGCCATACGTGACCTGGGGGACGCTCCTCTGGTTCGGCACCTGGGGTGGGCGGCGAATGTGGGCCTGCTGGAGATGGCGGTCCACCACGCCCGGAGGATCGAGGAAGTCTCCCTCGGCCTTCGGTACGACGTCCGGACCCGGAAGACCCGCTTCAGCCCGCTCCAGACCCTTCGGGGCCTCAACCGTATTCGGGGAAAGGTGGATTGGACCCCGGAAGAGGACAGTGCATGAGGTTCCGCCTCTCCTGCCTTCTGCTCCCTTTCACCCTGGCCTTCGGGGCGGTGGGACCGGTCCTGATGGCACAGGTGGACCGTCTCCCCACCAGGGTCGAGCCTCGCCTGGAGGCACCGGCAGCCGTTCCCTTCGGGCCCGGTGAGCTTCTCAGGTACGACGTGCGCTTGGGGGCCCTGGGCAGGCGAGGGGAGGGGCATATGCAGGTCATCGGCCTGGAAACGGTGAGAGGCCGTACAACCTATCATGTGTCCATGGCCATCGAGGGAGGCCTTCTCTTCGCCAAGGTGAAGGACCACTACGACTCGTGGTTCGACGTGACCGACCTGGTGACTCGCCGCTTCATACAGGATGTGGACGAGATCAACTACGAGCGCTATCGCCACTGGGAGCTCTTCCCGGAGGAGCGGCGTTGGGAGCGTCCGGACAACGGGAACGAAGGAGACCTTCCCACGGACCTCCCCCTGGACGATATCTCCTTTCTCTATTTCGTTCGGACCCTGCCTCTGGAGGTGGGGGACGAATACTCCTTCGACCGGTACTTCCGGGAGAATGGGAATCCCGTGGTCATCAGGGTACTGAGGAAGGACACGGTCACAGTGCCCGCGGGAACCTTCGAGACCGTGGTGGTCCGGCCGATCATCCAGACCAAGGGGCTCTTCAGCCAGGGCGGCGAGGCAGAGCTCTACTTCACCACGGACGAACGGCGTCTCATGGTCCTGATGAAATCGAAGGTGCCCCTCGTCGGCGCCCTTTCGCTCCATCTCACGGAGATCAGGGCGGGGAGTCCGCTCCAGCCGCTGCCCGGGTCCATGGGTACGCCGCTGGAGCCCATCGACGATGCGGGAGTCTCACTCGCCACGGAGACTCCGGGACGGGGCGGATCCGGCCCCGACTGAGGCCGGCCAGCAGGGGTCTCCCCTTCCCCCAGGATCGCTCCCGATGACGATGCGGATCACGCTCCGGACCCAGCGTCTCAAACTGGCCTGGCTCCTGGCCGCGCCGTTCCTCTGGTTCAGCGACCCTGAGCCGAAAATGCTCCTGAGCGGAATCGTCGTGGCCCTCTCCGGTCTCGTACTCCGGGGATTAGCCTCTGGTCACATCGACAAGGACAGGGTGCTGGCCGCATCCGGGCCGTACGCCTATGTGCGCCATCCCCTGTACACAGGGAGCTTCCTGGTGGGGCTCGGGCTGGCTCTGGCCGGGGGTCTCTGGGCCTTTATACCTCTGTTCGTCGCCCTCTTTGGCTGGATGTACGCCAGAGTCATCAAGGCGGAAGAGGAGGGGCTCGCACGGATCTTCGGTTCCCATTATCGGGATTATCGGGCCCGGGTTCCGGCGTTTCTACCCAGGTTGGCCCCCGGGGGTGGATGGGACTTCCGGCTTCGGCGCTTCCTCAGGAACCGGGAGTGGGAGGCCTCCCTGGGGGTGCTGGGAGGCCTGGGGGTGCTCTGGCTCAAGATGCTCTGGATCGGATAGGGAGTCTCTTGGCGTGTTCCGGCCTCGGGATGCCGGCTGGGATTGCGGGGAGGACTCGTCCTCAGAAGGTTGAGGGAGCCATGAGAACCTTGCTTGCTGTTGCGACGACGCTGATGCTGACATCGGTTCCGTCGTGTGAACCGAATTCCAGCCGGATGCGGACGACTCCCGCGGACGGAACGTTCGTGGTCAAGCCCGTGAAGAACCCGGAATTCCACGACAACGAGCTGTTTCGGGCCTACGAGGACTATTACAGCCCGCGGGTCAAGCGTCTGCGCGAGCGATACAAGCTCGATGACGTCGTGCGCAGCGAGGCCGATGAGTGGAGACGTATCCTGCTGCTGCGCCAGTGGATCCACACGCATATCCGCATCGAGGACCAGCATCCCACCTCGTCGAAGCCCGAGGCGTTCGACATCCTCGACAAGGCGCTCGGGGGCGGGGGGTTCCATTGTGAGCACTTCTCCATCGTGCAGGACGCGGTGCTGAATAGCTTTGGCTACGTCGCGCGGCGGTTGGGTTGCGGTCCGGGCCTGAAGGACGAAGGAGGACACCACGGCGTAAACGAGGTGTGGGTCAACAAGTTCGCCAAGTGGGTGATCATCGACGCGAAAAACGACTTGTACTTCGAGAAGGACGGCGTGCCGCTCTCAGCACTGGAGATCCGCGACGAGGTGTGGAAGGACGGTGGGAAATCGGTCGTCCCCGTCTTCGGCGTCAACGGGAAGAGTCCGGGCGAGGCCTCCTACCAGGCGTTCGATGTCAACCCGACGACCTACCGCTGGTGCAGCTGGGAGACGGCGACCAACCGCTTCACCGCCTGGCCGTCGTCGCTCACCTCCACGCTGGTGATGCTGGACGACGACATCTTCCGCAACAACACGTGGTACCGCGACGGCGAGCCGCACTGGGCCTACGACACGCCTTATCTCATCGAGACGACCCAGCGTGGGTGGATCGAGTGGACGCCCAACGTCATCGCGTCGAACGTGAAGATCAACGGGGCGAAGGCGAACATCTCGCTGACTTCCTTCACCCCCAACTTCAAGACCTACCAGATGAAACGCGGCGACGGGAAGTGGACCGACTGCGAGATCGACGTCGAGTTGCCGCTGACGGACGCATCGAATCGCTTCACGTTCCGCAGCGTCAACCTGTTCGGCGTCACCGGACCGGAGCACGTGGTTCAAATCGATCGCCAGTGAACCCAGTAGGGGTCGATTCTAATCCAGGGCCCGCAGGACGTAGTTGTACATGACCATCTCCGGGACCTGATCGCTGATCCCGCAGTCATAGCCCTCGGTGGTGCACCCGAAGAACACGGCCACCAGGTCCAGATCGGGGACCACGAAGAGCTTCTGACCCCCAAAGCCGCTGCCCATGAGGATCCCGTACGGACGAGTCGCGTTTCGGGAGGGCGACCAGGGATACATCCACCACTGGAAGCCGTACTTCGCCGTGTCCCAGTCGGAGGTGACCCAGGGGGTGAAGGAATCCTCCACCCACTGGGACGAGAAGAGCCGCCGCCCGTAGTAATTGCCGCCATCCAAGAAGAGCTGCCCCAGGCGGGCCAGGTCCCGAGCCCGCAGAGAGAGGCCCCCGGCCGCGTCGATGGAGCCGTCCCCGAGGTAGGCCCACTGGTACTCCTCGATGAAGATGGGGTGGAAGAGCTGGTGGTAGATGAAGGATCCGGCCTCCTCGCCTCCCACGGTGCTCAGGATGGTGGCCAGGAGTTGCGTATCCCCACCCGAGTAATGGAACCTGGTCCCCGGCTTACGAACCAGCGGTTTCTCCAGGATGTACCGCCCAGCGTCCTGGGCAGAGTAGATATAGATCCCGTCCCGGTTCCGACGGCTCGGGTCCTTGTCGTCCCAGGCCAACCCGGAGGTCATCGTCAGCAGATCCTGCACGGTGATCTCCGCCTTCTCCGGCTCCGCTTCGAAGATGTCCGCGTACTGGGGGAGGAGCTCACCGATGGTCTGTTCCAGTCCGGTGATGAGCCCCTGGTGCAGGGCCGTGCCCACCGCCATGGCGATCACGCTCTTGGTGACGGAGTTCAGTTGATGCAGGCTGTGGACGGAGGTGGCCGATTCGAAATAGCCCTCGTAGACCAGCGTTCCGTTTCGGGCGATGAGAAGCGCGTCGACCTCCTCGATGCGGCCTGACCGGAGGTCCACGTTCATGACACTCATGACGTCCGGATCGAATCCGTATTCTGTCAGTAGTCCGACAGGCCAGCCGTCGTAGAGCTGATCCGGAACCGGTGGAGCCGCCGGGTCGGGCCAGTTGGCCGTATCGGTACAGCCCACCGCCAGGGCGAGGATGGCCAGAGAGAACCTCAGGGTCTTCATGGCTCACCTCCACAGAAGACTGTAGGTGGCGGAGAGGCGGAGGTCAGCGCTCTTGGCCCACCCCGGGGGCAGGGGATCCTTCTTCAAATCCGTCAGCCCCCACACCAACGTCCCTTCCACGATCAGCCTCCCGGGGCCCACCTCCAGGCTGGCACCCCCACCGCCGATGGCGCTCAACTCCATTCCCTTCCACGCCCGCCCGACAACCGGATCGTCACAGGTGGTCTCCCCCACCACAGCCACATCCACGAGTTTGCATCGCAGCTTCAGACGAGGGGAGAAGCCGGCGGTGAGGTGAGGAGAGATCCGGGCCGGGACCCTTGCTCTCAGGATCAGGGGGAGCTCCAGGAAATCCATGGCCACGTCCCAGGGTTGTCCCCCCTTTCCCCCTGATCCCCCCTGGCTGAATAGAAGGGAAGCCTCCGCCTCCAGGTACGGCGTCAGCCCCTTGGCCGCGCTCACCCCGAGGTGAAACCCCGGCTTGAGTGCCATTTGCTCTCGGGCATTTGGATCCTGGAACCGAATCGTGGAGAAGTCCGCGCCGGCCCTCAGGCCCACCCGGACCTCCTGGGACGCTACCGGCGCCGTCGCGGTCAGGAGAATGATGACCGCCATCGTCACGGCTTGCCGG
>JASFRP010000061.1:0-10086 GCA_050114895.1 Gemmatimonadota bacterium | reverse complement strand
GCTGAAGACAGAATCGAAACCAGAAGGTCCGCTCACGGTACATCATGCGGGGAGGATGGAGGGAGGGGACACCGGTGTCAAGCCTCCTGGAAGGGTGCCTGGCGGAGGGGTGCCGGGTGCTCCCCGGTCCGTCCGCCGGCGGGATGGAGACGCCTTCTCTTCCGACAGGATTGCGCCCCCGAGGCCAGGCCCCGAAGATGCCGTCATCTGGAACACCCGCAACTCGAGAGGAAACCACGTGATGCTCTCCTCCCTGACCCGTCCCCGCGCCCCCTGGGGAGTGGCCCTCCTTCTCCTGCTCTCGTCTCAGGTGGTGGGAGTGCGCCTGCCCGCTCTTTCGGCTCAGGAAAGGGCCCTCTCCCTGGAGGCTCTCTTCGCGTCTCCGGAGTTCTTCGGAGATCCCTTCGGCCCGGCCGAATGGCTCGATGAGGACCGTTACACGACCCTGGAGCCGTCCCGGGAGTTCCGGGGAGGGTTGGAGATCGTAGCCTATGACGCCGCCACCGGCGCTCGGGAGGTGCTGATCCCGGCTTCCGAGCTGGTCCCGCCTGGAGGGCGCGAGCCCGTCGGGGTAGAGGGATACTCCTGGTCGGCGGACGGGGAGAAGCTCCTGATCTTCACGAACACCCGTCGCGTCTGGCGCACGAACACCCGGGGCGATTACTGGGTCCTGGATCGGAATGCCGGGACCCTCACCCAGATGGGGGCCGGTTTCCCCGAGGCGAGCCTGATGTTCGCCAAGTTCTCTCCCGACGGGACGCGGGTGGCGTACGTGCAGGCCAACGACATCTACGTGCAGGAGTTGGCCAGCGGCCTCATCACGCCCCTCACCGCAGACGGCTCCAGGACCACGATCAACGGCACCTTCGATTGGGTGTACGAGGAGGAGTTCAGCCTCCAGGATGGCTTCCGGTGGAGCCCCGATGGCACCCGGATCGCATACTGGCAGCTGGACGCCACCGGGATCAGGGACTTCCTCCTCATCAACGACACCGATTCCCTCTACTCATTCACCATACCCATCCAGTACCCGAAGGCCGGGACGACGAACTCCGCCGCTCGGATCGGCGTGGTTCCGGCCAGCGGGGGTGAAACGGTGTGGATGGCTCTGGAGGGTGATCCCCGGAACCACTACCCGGCCCGGATGGACTGGGCCGCCTCCTCCGACGAGGTGGTTATCCAGTACCTGACTCGACTCCAGAACCACCTGAGGCTCATCCTGGGCGACGCGGGGACCGGTGCGGTCCGTACCGTCCTGACCGAGGTGGACGAGGCCTGGGTGGAGGTGGTGGACGATCTCGCCTGGCTGGACGAGGGCCGGTCCTTCACCTGGGTGAGCGAGGCCGATGGATGGAGAAGGGTCTATCGGGTGGCCCGAGGAGATGGGACCGCCGTTCCTCTCACTCCCGACGGTGAAGACGTCATCTCCGTGGTGGAGGTGGACGAGCCTGGCGGGTGGCTCTACTACATGGCCTCTCCCGACGATCCAAAGGCCTCATATCTGTACCGGGTACCGCTGGAGGGAGCCCCCGACCGGGCCGAACGGGTGACCCCTGCGGCGTCGTCGGGGACCCACCGTTACCAGGTAGCACCGGGAGCGGGGTGGGCCATCCACACGGTGTCCAGCTTCGACGATCCTCCCACCATCAGTCTCGTCAATCTGCCGCGGCACCGGCGGGTCCGGACCCTGGTGACCAACGACCGGCTCCGGTCGAGGGTAGCGGCGGTCCGCAGAACGCAGGTGGAGTTCTTCCGCCTGGACATCGGCGAGGGGGTGGTGCTGGACGGCTGGATGATGAAGCCCGCGGATTTCGATCCCGGGAAGAAGTATCCCCTCCTGGTCCAGGTCTACGGCGAGCCCGCCGGGCAGACGGTCCAGGACGAGTGGGGGGGACACGAGATGCTCTGGCACCACTATCTCACCCAGCAGGGGTACGTCGTGGTGAGCCTGGATCCCCGGGGGACTCCCGCCCCCCGGGGTAGGGAGTGGCGGAAGATCGTGTACGGAGAGATCGGGACTCTGGCCTCCCACGACGTGGCCATGGGAACGATGCTGCTGCTTTCCCGAGAGGAATTCCTGGATTCGGCCCGGGTGGCCGTCTGGGGTTGGAGTGGCGGCGGCTCGCAGACCCTCAACTGCATGTTCCGTTATCCCGATGTCTTCGGTACCGGGATGGCCGTGGCGCCGGTGCCGGACCAGCGGTACTACGACACCATCTACCAGGAGCGGTACATGGGACTTCCCCAGGAGAACGCCGAGGGGTACGCAAAGGGATCTCCCATCACCTATGCCCATCAGCTGGAGGGAAACCTCCTCCTGGTCCACGGTACAGGGGACGACAACGTCCACTACCAGGGAACGGAAGCCCTCATGAATCGCCTCATCGAAGTGGGAAAGCCCTTTGACATGATGGCCTATCCCAACCGGAGCCATGGCATCTACGAGGGGCCCGGCACCACGCTGCACGTCTACAGCCTGCTCACCCGGTACCTCATGGACCACGTGCCCGTGGGGGAGGGATGACTACCGTGAGCACTCCTTCGGGATTGATCGGGGTCGCGTGGATCCTCGCCTCCCTCCTCCCCCTCCATGCCTGCACCGGTGGGGCGGAGACTAGCGCCAGCCGGGAGACTACCCCGGCGACCCAGCTTCTCAGCGAACCATCCGATTCCTTCGTGGCAGCGGACTCGGCCCAGCTGATGTCCGAGCTGCGATTCCTCTCCTCCGATTCCCTCGAGGGTCGTCGGACCGGGGAGACGGGTAACGTGCTTGCCCGGGAGTTCATCCGGGCCGCCTTCGGGGACGCGGGCCTCCACGAACCGCCGGGGGGATTCGTCCAACCCTTCGAATTCAGAGGTCGGGGGGGGGCGGCGCAGGTCACCCACGCCGCGAACGTGGTCGGATTCCTCCCTGGGCGGGACCCCAGCCTCGGGGCCATCGTGATTACCGCCCATTTCGATCACCTGGGAGTGCGTGCGCCTCGCCCCGGAACTCCCGAAGCGGCAGTGGGGGACTCCATCTTCAACGGAGCCGACGACAATGCGTCGGGAACGGTGGCTCTCCTCTCCATCGCCCGGTACATGGCCCAGAACCAACCGCGTCACACTCTGGTATTCGCGGCCCTGGACGGGGAGGAGGTGGGATTGAGGGGAGCCCGCGCGTTCATGGAGGCCGGGTGGCCCCCTGAGATCGCGCTGAACATCAACTTGGACATGGTGTCCAGAAGCGATTCGCTCCTCTTCGCCGCCGGCCCGTTCCACTACCCTCAGCTTCGTCCGATCCTGGAAGCGGTTCCTGCACGCCCCCCCGTGGTTCTCCGGTTCGGCCACGATCAACCCGGTGTGAACGGGGTGGACGACTGGACGGGTTCCTCCGACCACAGGGTTTTTCACGACGAAGGCATTCCCTTCGTGTATTTCGGCGTCGAGGATCACGAGGACTACCACCGGGCCACGGACGAGTTCGCCCGGGTAGACCCGACCTTCTTCGTCAACGCCATCCGGACCATCCTGGCCGGTGTCCTGGCGCTGGATGAGCAAGTGGGCCCGGCCAGCTCCGGCACGCCGGGTGCGGGGGAGAGACCGGGAGAGCCCGTGGCCGAGGAAGGGGGAATCGAAGGAGGGTAGGGAAGTGCCGGAGGGGGTGGACGGAGAGGGCGGGTGGTGTGATTGTCCTCGGGTGGATCGAGGCCATTCAGGAGAGGAAAAGGTGATCGTTTCCGTACCCCAGGACGACCAGCGGGAGATCTGGTACGCCAACCGGCTGCTGGTCCTCCTCCACCCGAAGGAACCCTTCCGGTTGTGGGCTCAGAAGTTCCGGGAGCCTGGAGAAGGGGCGGAGGAGCTGCATGCGGCGGCGGAGCACCCGGTCCCGTTCATGGTGCCCCTCCTGGACGAGCCCGACACGACCTGGGATTGGATTCGGGAGAACCACATCCTCCTCTTCGATACGGCTCTCTGGAGCTGGGAACCGGATTCGGCACGCTGGCCGGAGGACCGATCCTGGGAGGTCTTCGAGGATTGGTTCGAGGTGGAGTTCCTTGGTGCGCCCTGGGATATCGTGGCGGAACCGCTCCACAGCACCCCCCCACCTCGCGAGGAGACGGATTGGGACTAGCGGAAAGTCCCATGGGTCTCCGCCCTCCTGGTGGGGCACCTACTTCCTGAGCCGTGGAAACTCCGTCACGCGGATGTTCGTGCATCCGTACGGGATGAGGGTCAGCTCCTGGAGGGGTTCTTCCGATTCCTGAAGCTCGGGGGCGACCTCGCCGGCCCACCCGTGGGTCATTCTCCACCCCGGGAGCTTTCGTCCCCTGAGGGTGGCCACCATCCCGGCTCCCTCCGGTGAAAAGGGCCGTTCTCCCACCGGCATCTCCCGGAAGGCCACCCTTTCCTCCGGAGCCCGGTCATCCAGCAGCACCCCATAGTTCCATGTGGTCGCTGGCCGTACCTCGAAGTCTCCGTGGGGGAGCTCACGGTGCGGCTCGTCCACGTTCACGCGGGTCCAGCTCTCCTCCGGGGCCAGTGCGTAAACCAGGGGCCCCCTTTCCAGGGCAGCCGCCCGGTTGTAACGGAGCGTGACGCTCGGCTGCATGGGGAACCGGAGGCTCAGGCGAGTCACGCCCTGCCAGTCCCGCTCGATGCGGTGGAACGTGCCCGGAGTCATTGGCTCCTCCGGACCTCCTTCGACCCGAACGGCGGGTTCGACAGCCCACCCGGGCACTCTCAGGAAGAGGGGGAATCGAGCGGAGTCGTCCAGGGCAACAGCCAACTCCAGACTTTCTCTGAAGGGGTAGTCCGTATCCAGAGTCACCCGAACGGGGACCTCCCCGGAACGGAAACGTGCCTCACTCGGTGCGTAGGCCACGGCAGCGATGCCCCCGTCCGGCGCCCCCATCCAGAGGTTGGCGGCGAACTTGGGCCATCCCTGGTGCATGTTGGAGGTGCAGCACCCGAAGTTGGGCTCCAGGCCGTACAGGTTCGACTCCGCACCGTTGGTGGTCCACATGTGGTCCGGGTTGATGGTGCACTGGATCTGGTTCACCTGCTGATCGTACTGGTGGGCCCACATGTCCGGGGTGAAGGTGGCCGGGAGGGCGTTGAAGGCTACCCTCTCCAGACGGTCTCCCCAGATGGGTTCTCCGAAGACGGAGAGGAGGATCTCCAGGGAGTACATGAACTCCACAACGGCGCACAGCTCGGTTCCCTGAACCGGGTTCTTTCCCGCCAGGCATTCATCCCCCGTGAACATTCCGTTCACCTGTCCGTGATGCCGGTCCAGGGTCGCCAACATCCGGGCTGGGAACTCCCGGTCCACTCCCCGCTGGTCCAGGCGCCATGAGAGGGCCCCGGACTTTGGAGCCATGGCGGTGTTCACCACGTGTTTGTCCCACTTCCAGAGCCCCCTCCTCGGAGTCGGCACGGTTACGTCCTCTCCCCGCCACAGCGCCTGATAATCCATACCCTGGTCACGAAGGGTGCGCGCCAACTCCAGGACCCACTCCGCCCCGGTCCTCTCGTACAGGTAGAAGGCCGGGATGAGCCCTTCGAACCAGCGATACCGGCCCCAACGGAAGAGGGGATCCCGGGCCAGGCCGGTGGCCAGGGCGCGGAGGCTGGCCTCCACGGCGTGGAGGACGCGATCGTCCCCGGTGGCTTCGTGATACTGGACCATCATCTTGTTGGCCAGGAGGATGGCCCAGTGGTCGTACGGCCTGGAGGAGGCGTCGGTGGGGTAGGGGGAGTACCAACCATCTGAACGTTGCCGGGCCAGGATCTCCTCCACGTACCGGGTCGCCTTGGCCTTCAAGCGGTCGTCGTCCAGCACCCACGCCAGGGGGATGAATCCGTCCATCCAGTAGGGCGCCCGTTCCCAACCTTCGGCGTCTCCGCCGAACCACTGGCTCTCACCCACGTCGGGCCAGAACTCGTCCAGGTGGCCGCTCAAGCCCTCTGCCTGGAGCCGCAGCTGCCTCTGGAGCCATCCCCTGGGTCGGACGGACCCCAGCGGGAGCGGCCGAAACGCCGGCTCGGCGAGATCGCTCTGAGCTTTCCGGTGCTTGTCCACTATTCCTCCTCGGGGATGCCCGGGAATGTCGGCGGAAGCAGGGGAGGGAAGCCCTGCAGCGGCCAGGATGGATCCTCCGGCGGCCAGCCGCCCGAGGAAGGCTCTCCGGTCCATGTCTGACATGGGATCGATCCGCGGTTCGTGGTACGGGGAGGGAGCATCGGCCGAGAGTAGGTCGGGACAGGAGGGAAGGCAACCGTCCCTCGGCCCCTCAGGAAGGGAGTCTCCTACATCTCCTGGACGTCCCAGTTCCGCGACGCGGCGCACTCCGGGCATAGCCCCCGGGACAGGAGGGTGTCCGTCTCAGGATGGAGGTATTCGTCCATGGACATCCACTCGCCCCGGGGACCTCTCATCCTCTTGCATCCCCTGCAAAGGACGAGCATGGAGGAGAGAATCCGGCGCTGTGTAAGCTCCAGAATCGTTCCTTGCCCAGGTGTGGTCTTCTCGAAGTGGAAGATGCTCTCCAGCCCCCGGGCGGATTCATCATACTCCACCTCATCCAGGACGATGCTCCACCCGATCTCCGACAAACCGGCCTGGATGAGGGACCACGACGGACAGGGTAGCGACCCCCGATCCCATACCCCCTGCTCCTCCCAGACGTCTCCCGCATACTGGTCGGTCTCCCGCATCCAATACCGGCCGTTCTCCATCCGGCCCATTTCCACGTAGCTGTAGAACCCGTGCCTGGTCAGCATCTCGATGAGGGTCCGGTACCGTTCCCAGGGATCCTGGCTCTCCATATCCACGGTCCCCATCCGCTTGAGATACTCCAGGAAGAAGTGGCCGATGCTGAGGGAAAGGGCTTCTTCCCCCTCGGTCCCGAAGAGCTCGTGGCAGACCTCTCCCAGGCCGTAGAAGTAGCCTTCCAACAGGGCGGGGAGGTCGACCCGGGTGTCGGGCCCGGTGTAAATGACCTTGTCCATGGTCGTCGTCCGGTCTTCTCGGGGGCCCTGCCAGGTCGGGCCCAGCGAGTGGGCTCCCCGGGGGCCTACGTAACGGCAAGATACCGCACCCCGCCTCCGCTACAAAGGAATTCGGAGGAGACAAGATCCCTGTCCCGGCCCTCTCCTCCCGACATTCCTCGGAAGTGAGATCTCCTCCCGAATCAAGGCCCCTCGGTCAGGGTCGAAGGCCCGGGTTCAGGAAGACCATCCTTCCGCCCCTGGTGGTATCGGGCCGTATCGTATCGGGCCGTATCGTGTCAGGCCGTACGGTGTCCGGACGTATGGTGTCCGGCCGGATCGTATCCGGCTGGACGGTGTCAGGCTGGACGGTGTCAGGCTGGACGGTGTCAGGCTGCACCGTGTCGGGGCGAAGGGTATCCCCCATCACCGTGTCCGGCAGAGCTCCTTGGGCGGTGTCTCTGGGCTGCAGGAAGCTCCTCAGGAATCCGGTGGCCCGGTTCTGGAGGCGCGTACGCTGCTCCTGAATCTGCCGTTGAGCTTCGGCCTCGACCTCCCCCCTCACGGTCTCCGTTACGGCCTGAGTCATTGCCGCCGGGTCTCCCCGGAGCTCCGGAGCCAGGACGGTGCCGCCGATGCGGACCACCGCTTGAACCATGCCGGGGCGCCCCTGCATCCGCCCCGCCAGGGCGTCCCGGATCCCGAGGTTGTCCAGAGCGTAGCTCTCCAGGTTGTCGGCGTCGATGTCGAAGATGGACAGGAGGTCCAACTCCCCCCCCAACCCCACGCTTCCTCCCACCACGGGGTCCCCGGGGGTCCCGGTCAGGCGACCGTCCGCCAGGCGAATCCGCCCGTCTTCCAGGACGAAGGAGGTGGCCCAATCTTCGATCTGGGGTTCCCTGATGCCGTTGAGTCCCATGAATGCGGAAAGCGCCTGAGTGAGGGGCACGGAATTCAATCCTCCTCCAGTGAGGGAGAAACGGCCCGAGCCCACAAGGGAGGGCCGGTCCGGGAGGAGGAGCCCGTCCAGGGTCCCCACCAGGTCCAGATCCATGGAGAGTTGTCCCCTGATGGCGTGTCCCAGGGGGGAGGTGGCGCTGAGGAATTCGCCGGCGTCCAGATCGCGCACCCGAAGGGACAGGTTGAAGGGCTCCGCGCTTTGTTTGCCAAGGGCGAGGTCCGCATTGGTCCAGACTTCCCCTCCGAACCGTCGCATGGAGGCCTCGGTGATCCTTACCACGGAGGGACCGAATTCCATCCTGGCCCGGACGTCCTCCATCCGGCCCTTGGCGTAGATGAGAGTGTCCAGAGCCACCTGAAGCTCCCCTGCGACGGGCACGGAGTCGGGGCGAGAGAGACGGAGCTCCCGGGCCGCTTCCTCGGGGCTTCTTCCTCCCACGGTTCTCTCCCCGAGTCGCGCGAAGGCCACCTTTCCGTAGGTGAGATTCGGGTCCGGCGGGGGGTTCGTGCTGATCTCGGTGAGATCCAGGCGCGGGCCCCGAACGGTGCCGTGGACTCCCACGGTCCGGCCGGGGGTCCCGTAGACGCTGAGGTTCTGGACCCCGCCGGAGACCTCCAGGTCGTCGTCTCCCAGAGATACCGGAAGATCGGCGAACGTAGCCCCGTCCCCAACCAGGGAAACATCACCGGTGTGAACGGTCACCGGGACGGCCAGGGCGGGATGCGTGAGACGCACATCCCTGGGAGAGGCATCTCCCCAGGCCCTGAGGCTTCTGAAGTCCCCGGGCGACCCGGTGACCCTGACCCGGGCATCGACGCGGCCGGCGGCGGAAACACCCTCGGGGAGCCGTAGGACGGATCGTATCAGGCCCAGGTCCGGGTCAGTCCGGAGGTCGAAGCCTATGGTGCCCCCGTCCCCCAGGTCCGCGTCCCCATTCATGGAGAACGGCCCGTCGAGCAACTCCCCGGCGACATCGAAGCGGATCCTCCGGGTGCTCGCCAGCGAAAGCTCCGCGGCAAGGTCCTGGGCCACGACGGTCCCGTCTCGGGCCTCGAAGGCGCCTCCCGCCACCGTCACGACGCCCGTGACCTCCGGGGTCTCTCCGGGACCGAGGTCTCCTTGCACCTGCAGTTGGGCGCTGAGCGTCCCCTCGGCATCACCAGGCAGTTGGATCTGCAACCGGTCCGCCAGCACAGGAACCATGCGGGCCAGAGGTAACCCTTCCCCCTCCAGGCTCAGGGACACGGCACGGACCGGCTCCTTGAACCCCCCGATGGTCCCGCTCACGGAGAGGGCCAGTGGGTCGGCGCCGATGGTGCCGTCTCGGATCTCCACCGCCTCGAATCCGGGATCTGCCTCCAGGTCGAAGGTCACGGAGACGGGCAGCCCCTCCAGCATCCCTTCGCCGCCGCCCTGGCGGAGGGTGAGCTCAGCCTCGGATCCACCCACGAAAACCCAGGGTCCCGATGCTTCCCGCTGAACGCTGGCTCTGACGCGGAGGTCCTCAAAACCGGCGACGGTGGAGTCGGCCGCGTTCTGGAAATGGACCGAGCCCCCGGAGACTCGAATCCCCTTCAGGTCCAGGGCGAATCCCTCGGCGGCGTCGGCCCCCGCCGGAGCCTCCTCTTCAGCCGAGCCCTCGGCGGAGAAGTCCCCGAAGTTGGATCGTCCGTCGGCGTCCACCCGGAGATCCGCGAAGGGGTGGTCCAGGACTAGCCGGGCCACCCGGACCTCCCGGCGAAAGAGTGGAATGATAGCGACGCGGAAATCCACCGACTGTACCCGTGCCAGGACGGGTGCCATCCCGGTGGGGTCCGCGACAGAGACGTCCCGGAGGCGGACACCCAGGGGGAAGAGCGCTACCTCTACCCTCCCCACCTCGATATCCCGCGAGAGAGCCGTTTCCAGCCTGGGCTCCACCCGGGCCGCCAGGGCCTCCGGGTCGAGGAAGCGGCTGAGGACGAGTGTCAGGGCGATGAAGATCACCGCTCCTGCGGCTACCAACAGGAGAACGACCCGACTCAGGCGACGCCAGGTCGAAGTCGGGGAGGTCGAAGAAGAAGAGGTGCTCACGATGAGGTCCTGGTCAGGAATGAGCTCGGGTACGAAGGACCCCGGGGTGCCCCCGGGGCGTGCCATACCAGCCTTCA
>JASFRP010000060.1:0-10112 GCA_050114895.1 Gemmatimonadota bacterium | reverse complement strand
GAGTCCCTGCCACTTCTCGCCCCAGTCGTCCTCGTAGTTCCGGTTGTCGTGGTTCCCGGCCTGACTCACGGCCACCTTATAGAAATCCGGGTGTCGAAGGATCCCGGAGGTGGAGGCGAATCCCCCCCCGGAGTGACCCCAGATCCCCACCCGGTCGATGTCCATCCAGGGGTTACGCTGTGCGAGTTGCTGGATTCCGGTGATTTGATCGGGGAGGCCATTGTCCCCCATGTTCCCGTAGTAGAACTCGTGGAAGGATTTCGACCGGCCAGGGCTCCCCATGGCGTCCAACTCCACCACGACGAATCCCAGCTCTGCGATGGCCTGGTGGTCCCGGCGGGCCGGATTGAAGCTCCGGCTCCCCACGCTTCCCGATTGGGGGCCGGGGTAGAGGTAGTTGATGACAGGGTATCTCTTGCCGGGGTCGAAGGTGGTAGGACGGTACAGGAGACCGTAGAGGTCGGTGACCCCGTCCCGGGCCTTCACCACGAAGGGGCTGGGGGGTACCCAGCCGTAGGCTACCAATCTGGAGATGTCCCCGGTCTCCAGTGAGACGCGCTCCCGACCTCTCAGGTCCCGCACCACCGTGGCTCCGGGATCCACCGGCGTGGACCAGGAATCCACGAAGTAATCGTTGTTCGGAGAGAGCGTGATGGTGTGGTGCGCGCTGTCGGGGGTGAGGAGGCGGACGTCGCCCCCGTCCATGCTGACGCTGTAGAAATACTCGAAGTAGGGGTCTCCGGGCTCCCGGCCGGAGCCGGTGAAGTAGAGCATCCGGTCTTCACGGTCGATGTAGCGGAGCTGGCGCACAAGCCAATCTCCGTTGGTGATCTCGTGCTTCAGCTGCCCGGTGGTGAGGTCGTAGAGATAGAGGTGCCCCCAGTCCGTGCGCTCCGACCACCAGATGACCTCGTTCGTCTCAGGGAGGAAGTGCCAATTGATCATGTTCACGCCGGACTCGAAGAAGGTCTCGACCCGTTCCTCCAGGACGTCCCGCACGACACCGGTTTCCGGGTCCGCCACCCTGAGAATCGCTTCCTTGTGATCCCTGGAGGAGGATACGAAGGCCAGCTGAGAGCCGTCGGGAGCCCACTCCACGTCAGCGAAGGTCCCGCCGCAGAAGACGTGGTCGCAGATGGTGGATCGGTGCTGGTCCGGGGGCATCTGGAGGCGCACCACCCGGGGCTGCGGACCGTCCAGATGAATCACGACCCGCTCGATGCGGAAGATCACCGTGTCCTCCGGGAGTGGGCCCCGCCAGGCCTCCAACTCGGCGTGCCCCACCTTGGTGGAGGTCAGGTACATCATTCCCACCCCCCGGGCGTCGTGCTGAAAAGTCGCGATCTTTCGGGAATCCGGGGACCAGAGAAGGACCGGGTTGTCGCCCTTTGTCCATCCGGCGTTGTTCGTGGCGTACCCGAAGTCCTCCACCCCGTCCGTGGTGAGCTGCGTCTCCAGGCCCGTGGCGAGCTCGCGCACCCAGAGGTTGTAGTCACGAATGAAGGCAGCCCTGGTGCCGTCGGGGGAGGTAACCTCCAGGGAGCGGGACCGCCCCATGGGGGTCGGTAGGGCCCCTACCTCCGCCTCCTCGCAGATGTATGCCCTGAGCTCGCAGGTCAGGCCCGTATCGCCGACCCTGAACTCGATGGCGCCGCCGTTCCGGACCACCTGGAAGGTGGTGAAGGGGAGATTCAGGGCATCCACGGTCTCTCCCGTGACGGCGGAGATCCCCCGGGCTAACCGCTCGTGGTTGAAGGCCCTCTCCCGGGTTCGCTCGTCAGGATCCACCATCACGAACTCCTGACCATCGGCGAGGGTGTTTCGGTACCAGAAGCGGCCGTCGTCGAGGAAGTTGGGCCGAATATTGACGCCGGAGACCAGGTCGCCGGTGGCCGCCCCGAGGAACGACTCCGCTCGTGCGTAGTCCTCTGCGGTGAGAGCCGTGGGCCGGTAGGGTTCGGGAACCTGGGCCGATAATTGAGTGAGCGGGAAGAGGACGAGGAAGGCCAGAATCGAAAGGGCGTGTCTCATGGGAAGCCTCGGGGACCGGACCTGGGTGTTGGGACCGTATGTCGGCGTTTTGCGAAGGTCATGATGGAGGAACCCGGCGCCCCGGGCAACCGCCCCAGGCCCTGCTGGCCTGCCGGGAGGGGTGCGGCCGGTGCAGACCGGAAAGGCCTCCCGTGCCGGCCGGATGGAGGCCATCTTCCAGGGGTAGGGGAGATCTGCGTACCGAACCCTGGTGAACCGAAGGAGAGGCCCCGGTGAGAATCCTCTGGATCGTCGGACTGGCGGTGGGCCTCTTCGTCCTGGACCGGATCCTCCTTTGGGTGGAATCCAGGGGATGGATCTACTATCGACGGACCAAGCCGGGGCGGGGAGCGGCGACCTACCATCTCCTGGAGTGGAATGCGGTGTTGGATCCCACCATGCGGCAGGTTCAGGAGGAGCGGATCCGGGAGAAGAGGGAGGAAGAGGAGTCAGGGGCTCCTCCCGCAGGGGACCACCCGGGTGAGGATGCGGAGCCGAAACCGGATCCCTCCACCGAAGGAGTCAGGGACGAAGAAGAGGGTGTTCCGTGAAGCGCTTCTTCGATGGGCTGAACATCCTCCTGATCTTGGCCATGCTGGGGTTCGCATTCTGGGCCTGGCCCCGGCTTCCGGGTCGGGTCCCGGTTCACTTCGGGATCGACGGCAGGCCCGATAGTTGGACAGAGAAGGGAACCTCTTCCTGGTTTGCCCTCCCTGGCGTCGCCGTCTTGCTTACCCTTCTGATGGGCGCATTCCGGGTCCTCATGCGCCGATACCCCCATCTGGTCAACCTCCCGGACCAGAGCCACCTCACCGACCTACCGGAGGCGGCCAGGGGGCCGGTGCTGGAGATGCTCTCGGGCTTCCTGGCGCTGGTGCAGACCGAGCTCCTGGTCATCTTCGGCCTCATCCAGATCGCCTCGTTCCGGTCGGCCATGGGGGAGCCGAGTCAGGGAATCATGATCACCGTCCTGATCCTTGCCGTTCTCACCTCGCCGATCCTCCTCGTGGTGTTCTTCCTTCGCCTCCAACCGGCTCTGGACCGGGGGAAAGAGCTGGCCAGGAGAAAGGAAGCAGGGGTGGCAGGCGTCTGCCTTCTCGCCACGCTCCCCCTCCTGTCCTTTCTCTCGGCCTGCGTTCCGGGAGAGGGCGGAGGACCCGGCCGGGAGACGGACCCGGGGCTGAGGGCCGCCGACAGTTTGGTGGCGGCAGCCGTATCCGCAGGTGTGGTTCCGGGGGCGGTGCTCCGGGTGGCCCGGGGCGACAGCGTGCTCCTCGAGAGAGCCTATGGCTTCTCCCAGGTGATGGCACTCCCTCCGGGATTGGAGAGCATCGGAGGGGAGGCTGACCCTTACGCTGAACCTCCTCGACCTCTCGCCCACCCGTCGCCCATGACCCCGGGGACGGCCTTTGATCTGGCCTCCGTCACGAAGGTCATGGCCACGACCATGGCGGTCATGCTCCTGGTGGACCGGGGCGACCTGGAGTTGGAGGCGCCGGTCCGGGCATACCTCCCGGAGTTTCGTGGAGAGGGGAAAGACTCGGTGACCCTGCGGAATCTCCTGACCCACTCCGCCGGCTTGGCGCAGTGGCAGCCGGTCTACTACGCGGCGGAGACCGAGCAGGAAGCCTTTCGATACGTCCTGGCACTCCCTTTGCGCTGGGGAGTGGGGGAGGCCCGGCACTACAGCGACCTGGGGTTCATGGTCCTGGGGTACGTGGTGGAGCGCGTGACCGGTGAACCCCTCGACGTGTTCCTGGCACGGGAGCTATTCGAGCCATTGGGATTGACCCGGACCGGGTTCCGCCGGGTCGGATGTCCGGACTTCTGCCCGACCGGCCCCTTCGCCGCCACTTCCCACGGCAACCCCTACGAGTGGCGGATGGTCCACGACACCGCCTTCGGTTACCGATACTCCGGGGACCCGGACGCCTGGAGTGGATGGCGGCGTCACACCCTGGTGGGGGAGGTGAACGACGGAAACGCGTTCCACGCCCACCAGGGCGTGGCAGGGCACGCCGGGCTCTTTTCCACGGCCGCCGACCTCGGTCGCCTCCTGGATCTCCTCCTATCCGGGGGAACCCTTGACGGCCACCGGATCCTTCGGCAGGAGACAGTCTCCCTCTTCCTGAGGCCAACGGAGTTCGGACAAGCGCTGGGATGGCAGACCCCGTCCTGGGCACCGGAGGGGAGCTTCTCACACACGGGATTCACCGGGACCTTCGTCCTGGGGTTGCCCTCCGGGAATCTGGGGGTGGTCCTCCTCACCAACCGCCAGAATCTCGGAACCGGGCCGGACACCCGGTATCCGGAACTGGGGGATCTCCAGCGAGGGGTAGTGGAGGCGCTGGTGGGGAGTCGCGGAACAGGCCGCCGGGACGGGTCGGGCCGGTGACGGGGGAAGCCCCGGGTCAGACACCCAGGATTACGTGAAGGAGCCCGGCCACGATCCCTCCCGCCACGATCCAGAGGGCCTTCAGTCTGAAACGGACCAGGATTGCCAGCGAGAGAAAGAGGATCCCTCCCCCCCAGACGTCCTCCAGCGCCGGTGGAATGAGGGAGATCCCCACTCCGAGAATGGCGCCTGCCACCACGGCGTTCACCCCTCTCAAGGCGGCGCCCATGCTCTCCAGGTGCCTCCACCGCTCCAGGGCGGGCGCCACCAGGAGGACGGCGCCGAAGGAGGGGAGGTATATCCCTGCAGTGGCCACGACCGACCCGGGGATCCCGGCCACCGCGAACCCCACGAAGGCCACCAGGGTGACGATGGGTCCCGGTATCGCCTGGGTCAGGGCCACGCCGTCCAGGAACTGCTGAGGAGTGAGCCATTCGTGGGCTCCCACCACGAAGGGCTCCAGGAGAGCCACCAGCATGTATCCGCCACCGAAGAGTACCGCGCCCAAGCCCAGAGTCAGCCCGAAGAGTTGGGCCAGCGGAGCGGCCACGGACGGGAGCGCCGGGAGGGAGGCGGAGACGGCGGCGGGGAGAAGGAGAAATCCCCCGGCGGAGCGGGGCCGTTCCATCTCCTGCTCTCGGGGTTCGTCCCTCACACCGGGATCCCGAAGCAGCGCCCAGCCCAACAGCCCTCCCACAGCCATGGCGCCCACTTCCCATCGATCCAGGAGAAGTGAAGTGGCCACGCCGGCCAGGGCGAGGAACGCCAGGAGAGGCCGCTGGATGGCGGACCGGCCGGTGTCCGGCCGCTCGAGAGCCGTCCTCGCCAGCTTCCAGCCGGCCGCCAGGATCACGGCGAGAACCGCCGGTTTGAGCCCCCAGAAGATCCCCTCCACCTGGGGGAGGGTCCCGAACCGGAAGTAGAGGTACGAGAAGAAGAGGACCAGGAGGAAGGTGGGTGTCAGGAAGGCGAGACCTGTGGCCAGGGCGCCCCTCCAGCCGCGCTGGGTGTAGCCGATGTGGATCGCAACCTCGGAGGAGTTTGGGCCTGGAAGGAGGTTGGTGATCCCCACGAGCTGAAGAAAATGTTCCCGGCTGATCCATCCCCTTCGGTCCACCACCTCGTCCAGCATGAGGGCCAGGTGGGCGTTAGGGCCCCCGAAGCCCAGGAGGGAGATCCGAAGGAAGACCCGAGCGAGCTCCCGAAGCGTTGGGGTGACGGCGGCGTTGGACGGGGCGGCGGCTGGAATCACGCAGGGATCCGAAGGTGGCGCGGTGCGGAGGTTGAAGCCAGCTTCCATGCGAACGGTGGTCCGTACCCCGATGGTCGGAGTGCGTTCGTTCCCAGGAGAAGAGGAGGGGAATGGGCGGATCCATGAGGGCGTTCTACGAGGAGCGACGGAACCGGTTCGGGACGGCGTCGGAGCTGGAGGCGTCCCGGAGTCGGAGACTCGGCTGGGCCCGCATCACCGTCTTCGGGGTCGGGTTCGCCGCCTACGTGATCTCCGACATCTCCAGTGGGGCCGTGGCCGGATGGGCCCTGGGGGCGCTGGGGCTGGCCCTGATCGCCTTCGTCTTCCTCGTGGTCTGGCACAGGAGGGTGAGAGGGCGGGAACGCTGGCTCCGGGCCCTGACCAAGGTCAACCGGGTGGTCTTGGCACGCCTGGACCGAGACTGGAAGGCCCTTCCCCGGACACCCGAAACGTCTACGGAGGCGGACCACCCGTATGCCCAGGACCTGGACGTATGTGGGGACGCCTCCCTCCTTCGCCTTCTCACGACGGTCACCGTGCCACCGGGGCAGGCTACTCTCAGAGAGTGGCTCCTGAAGCCGGCGCCATGGGAAGAGGTTCTCCTCCGCCAGGAGGCCGTCCGGGAGCTGGCACCGCAGGTGGACCTCCGGCAGCGCTTCGAGGTCACGGGGCGACTCCTGGATCCGCCGGATTCGCCCTCGCTGGAGGAGTTCCTCTCCTGGGCGGAAGAGGAGCCCTGGCTTCCTCGGCACCCCTGGATGCGGGTCGGCGCCCTGGTGCTGCCGGTCCTCTCCGCGGGCCTGATGGTGATGTATCTCCGGGGCCCCCTCCATGGCCCCTGGTGGCTCTTCTCCCTGGCCGCCGCATTTGCCCTGGCCAGCACGCACCGGAGACGGATCCACTCCCTCATGGACGCGGCCTCCGGCGGACAGGAGCGGTTCGGACGGTACGCTGCCCTCATGGCGCTCTTCCTGGAGACGGAAGCGGAGGCCCCCATCCTCAGGACCCTGAGGGGAAGGGTGAGCTCCGGGAACCACGGTGCCCCCACAGAGCTCAGGCGACTGGGTAGGCTGGTGGGGTGGGCCGACGTCCGGCTCAGCGGAATGGCCCATGGGCCCCTCCAGGCCCTCCTTGCCTGGGATATCCACGTGCTCGGCGCTCTGGAGCGTTGGAAGCGGCGCGCGGGGCCCCACGTGAGGAATTGGCTCGGGGGTCTCGGAGAGCTGGAGGCCCTCCTGGCCCTGGCCGCCCTGAGCGCCGATCATCCCGACTGGTGTTTTCCCGTCATGACCTCCTCCGGCGACCCCACCGTTCGGGCGAGGGGGCTGGGACACCCCCTTCTTCCACCTTCCACGTGCGTCTGCAACGACGTGGAGGTGGGCCCCCCCGGGAGCTTCCTCTTCGTCACCGGATCCAACATGTCGGGGAAGAGCACGCTCCTGCGGGCCATCGGCATCAACTCCGTCCTGGCCCAGGCCGGGGCTCCGGTATGCGCCAGGGAAATGACGCTGACCCCTCTCGCCGTACAGACCTCCATGCGCACGGCCGACTCCCTCTCGGAGGGTGTCTCCCAGTACATGGCGGAGCTGAAGCGGATCCAGCGGGTCGTGAAGGGTGCAAGGGATGCGAACGGGGTGCTCTACCTCCTGGACGAGCCCCTCCAGGGGACGAACGAAGCGGAACGGCGGGTGGCCAATCGGACGATCCTCGGGCACCTCCTGCAGGCGGGGGCCATCGGAGCCGTGGCCACCCACGACCTCCAATTGGACGGGACCCCCAGGCTGGAGAAGGCGGCTCGAGCCGTCCACCTGGAGGGCCAGGTACGGGAGGGGGAAACGGGGCCTCAGTTGACCTTCGACTACCGGCTCCGGCCCGGGCGCGCCACGTCTACCAACGCCCTGGCGCTCCTGAGGGCCGTGGGGCTGGGGGAGGTGGAGGGATGAAGAGGACGGGACCGGACCACGGCACCGCCGCCGATCTCCCGGGGACAGAGCCCGGAACCTGGCTGGCGCCCCTCTATTTCCTACTATACCTGGCCTACCTGTTCTGGAGACAGGAAAGTGAGCTCCTCCACTGGGCGTCCTTGGTTCTCCTCCCTTTCCTGCTGGTGTTCGCCCTCCATCGCCGGGATGGGGGGTCTCTCCGCAGCTCCCTTGGGAGCCTGGGGATTCGGCGGGGGAACCTGCGGGGAGGTTTCCGGATCACCCTGGTCCTGGGGATCGTCCTGGGGTGTGCACAGCTCCTCCTCTCCAGAAGCGGGCCGGTGGTCCTGGATGCCGTTCTCACCGGAAGAGCGCTCTATCTCTTTCCCCTCGCCTTCGTCCTGATGCTTCTGACTGCTGGCTTCACGGAGGAGTTCTTCTTCAGGGGGTTTCTTCAGACCCGCCTTGAATCCCTCACCCGCTCCAAGGGATGGGGTCTGGTCCTCGCCTCCATTGCCTTCGGGTTCTACCATTTGCCGTACGCGTATTTCAATCCCCACTGGCCTTCCGCCGGGGATTGGGGAGCCGCGCTGGGTGCCTCCCTGGGGCAGGGAGTCCCCGGGGGGTTGATCCTCGGGGGCCTCTTCATCTTCTCACGGCGAAACCTGGTGGCCTGTGTGCTCCTCCACGCCCTGGTGGACACCTTTCCGGCCATGGGGCTGATCAAGTTCGGCGGTTAGGACGCTCCCGGGCGGGGGCCCGGCAACTCCAAGATGTTCCGGAACCTACCGCCCCAGGACTCCCGCGAGCGCTCCGTCGATGAGCCGATACGCCGCCTGCCGGGAGAGCTCTCCTGGATCGGAATCGTAAGCCGGCGTCGAGGCGATGCCCAGACCCGCCACCTTCGGGTACCTGAACATCTCCGTGAGAGCCGCCGCCAGTTCCTGGCTCGAAGGCCCATCGGGCACGGTGAGACCGTGGCCCTGGACCTCCCTCGGGTCCAGGACGTCCATGTCCACGTGGACGTAGATGAGGTCGACGACATCGGAGAGGCGTTGCATCTCCCGGCGAAGGGCCGGGGAGATCTCCCGGACGTCCTGGGTGGATAGCCGGACCAGACCGTGGGCCTGGATGAGCTCCTCCTCCTCGGGATCGGTATCCCGGACCGCGACCATGAGGATGTGATCCGTGGAGATGGGCGGGTCGAGGTGGGATTCCTCCCGGAGCCGGTGAAGGGCCAACCCCGCGGACACGGCCACAGGCATGCCTCCGAGCATTCCGCTGAGGGTGGTTTCCGGGGTGTTGAAGTCCCCGTGGGCGTCGATCCAGACGAGGCCCACCGTCAAGGGACCCGCCGAGGGATCCGCGTGCTGGAATCCTCCCAGCATTCCCATGAGGGCGTTACAGTTCCCCAGGAGTCCGATGGTGAGGGCACCGTTCCTCTCGTTCTCGGAGACGAACTCCGCCAGGTGACCGTTCGCCAGACCCATCCGGTGCCATTCTCCATATTCCTCTTCCTCTGCCGGTGTGAGGCTCACCGTCTGGATGGCCCGAATCCGGTGCCCCGCCTGGGTGAGGATCCCGGCCAACCCACCTCTTTCCAGGTAGCCCGGATTTCGGGACAGCTCCGCCACGTTCCGGCCGCCGTGGTAGGGCTGCTTCACCAGGGCGAGCCGCAGGCCACCGTCCTCGGACCGGTACCGCTGGGGATCCACGGAGCTGGGTCTGCTCGAGGTGCAGGCCAGGAGGAGCATAATGGTCCCTGTGCAGAAGAGGGCTCTACGCATCTGTAGCCTCCGATATGCGCTCGGGCGTCCAAGGGGGGAGAAGGACGGGGGAGGAAGAGTGGACCAGGTAGCCGGATCCGGGCAGCCCCCCAACCCGGGCACCGGCACGCACACGTCCAAGGTTAGCCGGAGAGGAGCGAGTTTGAAAAGAAGGGGGGGGGAATCCCGGAGCCGCTGCTGCCTGGAAGCCATGCCTGTGATGTCCTGCCGCCGGGCACGCGTGACGCCGGAAGTGACCCATGCTTGTCCGGTGGGGGAGCTGGAACTCGAGAGATTCGCCAGGGTTCCAGCCCCCCGGTGATGGGATTCCCTGCTTCCCAGGATGAAAGGAATGTCATGGCCAGCAGCAACGCCAGAACCGTGGAAGAGTACCTCTCCGAGCTCCCGGCGGAGAAGCGAGAGGTGGTCTCGGCGGTCCGGGAGGTGATTCTCAGAAACCTCCCGGAGGGGTACGAGGAGACCATGAGCTGGGGGATGATCTCCTACGAAGTGCCGCTGGAGCGGTACCCGGACACCTACAACGGCAAGCCTCTGGGATATCTCGCCCTGGCTGCCCAGAAGAACCACTACGCGGTCTATGCCCACGGGATCTACATGGACCCGGAGGGTGAGGCCTGGGTGAGGACCGAGTTCGAGAAGGCGGGGAAGAAGCTGGACATGGGGAAGTCCTGCATCCGGTTCCGAAAGCTGGAGCACGTGCCCCTGGACGTCATCGGAAGGATTGC
>JASFRP010000059.1:0-10170 GCA_050114895.1 Gemmatimonadota bacterium | reverse complement strand
CGAGAGGGGCCTCACCGAGGCACAACTCAAGCGGCTTCGTGCGCTGGTGGATGAGCGCCTGAAGGAGGAAGGCGAATGATTGCCGCGTGGATGCTGTACGCGCTCCTGGTGGGGGTACTGGCCGGTACCGTAGCTCTGGTGGCCGAGAAGCTCTTGCGGGCTCATCGCCTACCCACTCGTTGGGTCTGGGCGGGATCCATGGGGCTCACGCTCCTCTGGCCGTTCGGGCAAGTGCTCTGGGAGAGTTGGCCGCGGAAGGTGGCGCCTCTTCCATTACCGGACCCAGGTCGCATCGCCGTCCTCGATCCTCTGGCGGTCCATGTCACCCAGGAATCCATCTTGCGAGTCCTGGACGGACCGATTCTGGCCGCCTGGCTGGTGTCCACATCGGTTCTGGTGACTTTCTTCGCGCTTCTGATCATCCGGACCCGACGGTTGCGGAGGGGTTGGTCCGGGGAGGATGCCGGGGGCCACAGGGTCTTTTTCTCCAGGGACCTGGGCCCGGCGGTGGTCGGGTACATGCGCCCCGAGATCGTGCTTCCGGCGTGGTGCAGGGATCTGGAGGACCAGACGCTGGGGATGATCATCGACCACGAGATGGAGCACGTGAAGGCCGGAGATCTCCGCCTGATGCTCACCGCAGGGATGTTACCCGTCCTCTTTCCCTGGCATCTCCCCCTCTGGTGGCAGTTCAAACGACTGCGGACGGCAGCGGAAGGCGATTGTGACCTGAGGGTCGTGCGGAAATATCCGGAACAGACCCGAAGCTACATGGAGCTTCTCCTCCAGGTGGGGGGGAGGGCCCCGAGGGCGGCTGCTCTGGTAGCCATGCTATCGGAGGCGGAGGAAACCCTGGCCCGGAGGATCCGGATCATGACCATGCCATTCCCGAAGAAGCCCTGGTTGAGGGGAGCATTCCTCGCTGCCCTGGGAGCGATTCTCCTGGCCGTCGCCTGCTGGGCACCGAGCCCGAGCGAGGCTCCTGAGGACACCCCGGATGCCGTCGTCATCGAGGTTCCTCCGGAAGTGGAGATCTCGCCGGTGGCAGGCCTGGCCCAGGGAAGACGGAGCTCCGCCGTCGCCACGTCCCCGGAGGAAGCCACGGAGGCGGAGACGCCCTGGGAGGCCCTGAAGCACTTCTTCGAAGTGACGGCCCGGTCCGTGAGGGATTGGATCGACGGCCTGTTGGGAAGGGAAGGGGCTGAGGAGGCCGGGATCTCGGCCGCTCCCACCTTCACCCCCTTCACGGTTCGTCCGGACATCAAGAATCGAGATGAGGTGGCCCGGGTCCTGGAGCGGGAGTACCCACCCCTTGTCAGGGACGCCGGAATCGGAGGGACCGTGAACGTCTGGTTCTTCATCGACGAGACGGGAAGGGTCCGGAAGGTGCAGGTCAACGAGTCGTCGGGTCACAAGGCTTTGGATGAGGCAGCCCTGAGGGTGGCTGCGGCCATCGAGTTCACGCCGGCCCTGAACCGGGGCACGGCCGTCCCGGTCTGGATCTCCCTGCCCATCACCTTCTCAGTTGCGGATAGGCGGGGGGAAGCCCCCAAGGCCCAGACGGACCTCTCTTCCGCCCCGACCTTCACCCCCTTCACGGTCCGCCCGGACATCAAGAATCGAGATGAGGTGGCCCGGGCCATGGAGCAGGAGTATCCGCCTCTCCTGCGTGACGCGGGGATCGGCGGCACGATCAACGTCTGGTTCTTCATCGGCGAGAACGGGGTCGTTCAGCGGACCCTCGTGAACGAAAGCTCCGGGCACAAGGCGTTGGATGAGGCGGCCATCAGGGTGGCCGACATCATCCAGTTCACGCCGGCCCTGAACCGAGACACGCCCGTCCCGGTCTGGATCTCCCTGCCCATCACCTTTACCTCCCGTTAAGACGACCCGGGGAGGAAGACCAGGACCCTCCCCCGCCGGCCGCCCTCCGTCCATGGTTTCGGGCCGGGAGGGTGGTCCCGGTCCAGGGATGTGTCGTCGTCACACCGGATCGTGCCGCCACCCCACTCGAACATGGGCTTCAGCTTGTATCGCACTGCCCTCTCCTGTGCGTGCGAGTTATGACCGCGTTGGATGCAT
Source organism: Gemmatimonadota bacterium (assembly GCA_050114895.1). Classification (GTDB taxonomy): domain Bacteria; phylum Gemmatimonadota; class Gemmatimonadetes; order Longimicrobiales; family Gaopeijiaceae; genus JASFRP01. Next base: position 8,088 of record JASFRP010000059.1, on the reverse strand, counting down.
GATCCCCGGGGACGATATACTGTCTCATCACCGGGAGCGCAGGGATCGCATGCGAGAGCGGGCCGGACGAAAGCCTGCGTCCAGGAAGGTGGACCGTAGCCCCCATCGAGCCGTGAAGGCGGAGGAGATCATCGTGACCGACTACACCCGAATGCGATTCGAGACCAGGGCCATCCATGTTGGCCAGGAACCGGAGCCGGTCACCGGCGCCGTCGTTCCCCCCATCCACCAGGTCTCTACCTTCCACGTGCCTGATCCCAGCCAACCGGGTGAATATCGCTATTCGCGCGTGAGAAACCCCACCGTGGCCAGACTCGAGGAAGCCGTGGCGGCCCTGGAGGGCGCCCCGTTCGCGTTGGCTTTCGGCTCCGGAATGGCAGCCATCAGCGCGGCCATGTCCGTTCTCCAGGCCGAGGATCACGTTCTGTGCACCCGGGACGTGTATGGCACCACGTTCAGCATCCTGGAGCAGCACCTGAACCGCTACGGAATTCGGCACGACTTCGTGGATATGGTGGGTAAGGAGACGGCGAGCATCGAGGCCGCGATGCTCCCCAACACCCGACTGGTCTGGATGGAAACCCCCACCAATCCTCTGCTCAAGATCGTCGACATCGCGCGGATGGCCGAGCTGGCCCATGGGCACGGAGCTCTGCTCGGCGTCGACAACACGTTCGCCTCTCCCTACTTCCAGAATCCCCTGGCCCTGGGCGCGGACCTGGTCATGCACAGCTGCACCAAATATCTGGGCGGCCACAGCGACCTCGTGGCCGGGATGCTGGTCGTGAACGATGGTCTCCTCCATCAACAACTGCTCCAGACACGACGCATAACCGGTGGCATTCTGGGACCGTTCGACGCCTGGCTCCTGCTCCGGGGGGTGAAGACCCTCGCGGTACGAATGGAAGCACACCAGCGCAACGCCTTCGAGGTCGCCCGCTTTCTGGATGGTCACCCCCGCATTCGCCAGACGCATTTCCCCGGCCTGGAAAGCCATCCCCAGCACGACCTGGCCCGCCGGCAGATGCGAGGCTTTGGCGGCATGGTCACCGTCGAGATGGAGGGAGGACACGAAGCGGCCAAACGGTTCGTGGCGGCCCTACGCGTCTTTACCTCCGCTGTCAGCCTCGGGGGTGTCGAATCGTTGGCCGAGATTCCCTATTTCCTGACCCATCGGTCCATGCAGGACAGCGATGTGGCCATAGACCCCGCCACGGTCCGACTCTCCGTCGGATTGGAACACGCCGACGACCTGGTCGCTGACCTGGATCAGGCGTTGGCTGTGACCGAGTAATGAGGGATCGGCACCGCCTCAACTCAGCTCGAACCCTTTCCTCGTGAACACCGGCCGTCCCCCCACGACGGTCATCAGCACCTTCGATCCCATCTCCAGGAGCTCCTCTTCCGAGGCGCTCAGGAGATCGGCGCCCAGGATGACGAAGTCCGCCAGCTTGCCCGGGGTCAGGGATCCCCGAGCCGAATCGTCGTACGTCAGGTACGCCCCATTGATGGTGAAGGTCTTCAGCGCCTCCATGAGGGGGATTCGTTGGTCCGGACCGTAGACCTCCCCGGAGATCTGACTTCGGCGGGTTACCATCTGGTAGATCCCGATCCAGGGATCTGGGGAGTTGTTGGGGTAGTCCGATCCCGACGCCATGACGATGCCGGCTTTCAGGAAGGTCCTGTACGGGGTGTGCCGGGCCATCCTCTCTGGGCCCAGGTTCCTGAGGAAGGACTCCCCCTCGAAATACAGGTTCGCCGGATTGATGGCGGCGACAATCCCGTACTGGGCCATGTCTTCGATGACCGAGGTACCCGGCTCGTCGGGGAGGTAATCGTGGATGATACTCCACCGGAGATCGGCATCCGGGTCCTCACGAAGAATCTCGTCCATGAGGATCTGGTAGACGTCCATGGTCTGGCGGATCGCGGCGTCCCCGCAGGCGTGGGTGTGGATCTCCCACCCCCGCTGGGCGATCTCCCGGAACTGCGCGAGCCGATATTCGAAATCCGGATCCCGGAAGGCACCGTAGTTCTCTCCTCCCAGGGGATCCTCGGAGATGGGGAGATAAGGAACCGAAAGGGCTGCGCTTCGAGATCCTATGCCTCCATCCGCCGAGGACTTGGCGCCCCGGACGCGAAGCATGTCGTCTCCGCTCTGGGTGTACCCCAGGCTGTCGAGGCGGGCCGCGATGAGGGACGGGTCCCCCAGCCCCTGGGGGTCGCCACTCCTGAACCAGCCGTCGTAGACCACGGCTCGGATGGGGAGCTGCCCGGCCTCGTAGGCTGCCTCATAGACCTCCGTCACGGCTCCGAGGGTCGACCCGGGCTCCACCACGGCGGTGATCCCCAGGGAAGCCAGGATGTGGAGGCCCTGGACGAGGCTTTCCACCCGCTGCTGAAAGCTCTTCGAGGGGATAGCGGCGGCCACAAGGCGAGGCGCCCGGTCTCCCAGGAAGACGCCGTTGGGCAAGCCCGTGTCCGGGTCACGGAGGATGACGTCCCCGGCCTCGAAGTCGTCCGGGTCCGTGGTGAACCAATCGGGGTAGGTGGTGGGGTCCTGGAAATCGATGCCCATCAGCTCGAAGACCCGGGTGTTCACGGCGATGCCTCGGTAGATCCTGTCCAGGGAGATGGGCACCTCCCGGGAGACCGCGTCCAGCTCCCGGCGGGTAGCCATGCGAAGCTCCTCCAGCCGGTCCTGGGTCCATCCGAGCCCGAAAAGCCATGGCCCTTCCTCCCCCGTGGTCGGGTAGCTCCAACCTCCGAGCTCTCCGGCATCCCTGAGCGCCTCCAGACGCTCCCCGAGCATGTGCTGCACGTCGGCGACGGTCTGGGCCGCCTCCAGGTTCACCGCGTAGTGCTGCTGGAATCCGAGGTCCCTCAGATGGATGTGGGACTCGTTGATCCCTGGAAGAAGGGTGCGCCCGCCAAGGTCGTAGACGTCGGTGTCGTCGCCGATGTAGGGCCTCAAATCTTCGAAGGACCCCACGGCCACAATCCTCTCGCCCGTGACCGCCATGGCATCCGCTCGGGGCCGGGCGTCGTCCATGGTGATGACCACGGCGTTGTGGAAGACGATGTCTGCGGTTGGGATCGACGGTTGGCAAGCGACGAGAGCAGCGGTGATGAATCCGACGGCGAGGGCGCGGACGGTCTGGGGGCGGAGGACCCCGGGGTGCGTCGGCATGGTGCTGCTCCTGTTCGTCGGAGGTGAGTCCAGGGAAGCTACCTCTCCTGGACGACATGAATCGTGACGTGTGAGGGTGCATCGCCGGTGCGATACACGCGTTGCGTCGCCTTCACGTATTCCTCCGCCCGGGCCTCGAAGATGTTGGGCACGAAGGTCTGGGGGTTACGGTCGATGATGGGAAACCAGGAGCTCTGTACCTGAACCATGACCCGGTGGCCGCGGCGAAACGTGTAGTCCTGGGTATGCAGGTCGATGGTATAGGGCACCACCTGGTCGGTGGGAATGGGCTCCGGTTGCTCAAAGCTGTCCCGGTACCGGGCCCGGAAGACCTCGTTGGCGACCATTAGCTGGTAGCCCGCCAGACCCCAATCCTGGGAATAGTCCTCCGGATATACGTCGATGAGCTTGACCACCCAATCGGCGTCGGTGCCGGTGGTGCTGGCGAAGAGGTGCGCTTCCACCCGGCCGGCAATGGTGAGGTCCTCCTCGAGCGGTGCGGTCTCCCAACTCAGCACATCCTGGCGATCGTCCACGAAGCGCTGGTCCTCCAACAGCCAGGTGGACCACACCGAGCCCCCCGGAAAGTACGTGGCCTGGATGGGTCTGTGACGGTACGGCACCGGGTGGGCCGGATCAGAGACATAGGCGTCGTACGCTGCCCTGTCCCTGGTTGCGGGCCGCTCAAAGGAGAGGGTCTCACCCGGACCGAAGTAGAGATTGCGCTCGCTGGTCTCGGTAGCGGGAGGCCATGCATTCCAGTTCCGCCAGCGATTGCTGCCCGCTTCGAAGGTGAGCGCCTCCCGAACCGGCGGTTGCCCCTTGTCCTTCAAGTAATGCGCGAAGAACGGCGCCTGTACTCGAGCTCGGAAATAGTCACCGGTGGGGCTTCCGAAGTCGATGGGGCCCAGGGCCTCCCCGGGGCGGTTCCAACCCCCGTGGTTCCATGGTCCGACCACAAGGAAGTTGAGGTGTTCGGTATCCCGGATCTCCAGGGTGTCATAGATGGCGATGGGCCCGTAGAAGTCTTCCTGGTCCCACCAGCCCGCCACGTTGAGCGTGGGGAGAGTGGGGGTCTTGAGGTACCGCACGATGGTCTGGCGCTGCCAGAACGCATCGTAGTCGGGGTGGGCAACATAGTCGTTCCATGTAGGGATCTGACCGTGCAAGTAGCGCTCGTTCACGTTGGCCAGGGGCCCCAGGGAGAGGTACCAGTCGTAGGTGTCGTAGCGGTCGAAGGCGAAGTTCGTGTTGACGTTCGAGGTCTCCATCCTGGCGGCGTACTCGAAGCCGTAGCTGAGGCGAAACGCACCGTTATGATGGAAGTCGTCTCCCAGCCACATGTCCGCGGGGGACGCCTGGGGGGAGGCGGCCCGCAGGGCTGGGTGCGGGTCGATGAGGGCCATGGCCGCGGTCCAGCCATCGTAGGAGACACCCAGGATTCCCACGCGCCCGTTGTTTCCCGGCACGCTCCCGATCAGCCAGTCGACGGTGTCGTACGCGTCCGTGCTCTCGTCCACGGCCTCGGAATCCCAGGTGTGTGCAGGGGGGCGTTGCATCACGAAGGACCCCTCGGAGCCGTAGCGGCCCCGGATATCCTGGAATGCGAAGATGAATCCCTCCTCCACCAGCTCCCTGTACGACGAGCGGAACGACCCGGCGGCCCGCATCACCCCGTAGGGGGTACGCCGGAAGATGATGGGCAGAGGTTCGGTCCGGTCCCGAGGCGTGTAGATCAGTGTGTGCAGCCTCACCCCGTCACGCATGGGGATCATCACCTCCCGGACGTCGAAGGCGGGATCCTGAGCGGGCCCCTGAGCCCGACCGGCCCCGGGCGACACGGGGAGGAGGAGCGCCACCGCCGCTACCAGGAGTGCCGTGCGGTGGCTCCGGCGGAGGCCCATGGGGGCACTGGGCGGGGCGGGCAACTCGTCCAGGAAACGAGCGCGGCTGGGCCTTCTCACGATTCCTGACCCTCCCCTCCGTTCCCCCCTCTCATGAGCTCCCTGCTGCCGTCCCCCCTGACCTTGTAGAAGTTGCCCTCCTCCCAGAGCAGCCCCTGGAGGTTGCCGAGAGTCGCCACGTCCACGTCGATCCCGAACACCCGACCGTCGTACAGCGACCGGATCTCTCCGATGTCCGTATGCCCTACCACCACCGCCGTGGCGTCGAAGTGCTCCAGGATGCTCTCGACGTCCTCCTGGGTGGCCTGAGGGTACTCCATGGCCTCGTGGTACCCCCGGTACCAGAGGGGCCCCTCGCTTCCGAAGATGAACCCGGGCAGATCCTTGAACACGAAGTCGTAGGTGCGGAGGTCGATTCCCTCCCTGCCCTGGGCGTTGATCTCCTTGATGTCCAGGTCTCTGGTGACCACCTCCGGGCTCATCCCGCCGTGGACGAAGAGAATTTCGTTGAGGCGGATGGCCAGGTGCTTGGTCCGGAGCCATTGGCCCAGCTCCATGGCCGGACCGAATAGGTCGTCGTAATGGATCCCCGTCTGCTCCGCGATCCCATCCAGGTACCTCGGATTCACGTACCGGAGGTCTCCCTGGAGGACCATCACCTCGTGATTGCCCAGAAGGAAGTGCACCCTTCCCCCGCTCTCCCTGGCCTCCCGCTCCAGGCGGTGGATCAGCCAGAGGCACTCGGTGACCTGGCCCCCTCGGTCGAAGACATCCCCGAGAATCACCAGGTGCCCGTCCCCCCAGCTCCATTTGAGATCCTGGTCCACCACCCCGGCATTCACCAGGAGACGTTCCAGGGCATCGTATTCCCCGTGGATGTCGCTCACGGCGAAGATCCGGGACACGTCCCGAAAGGTGTCGTGCTCCACCTCCGGCGCCCGGGGATCGAGGAGGTACTCCGTACCGGTATCACCGCAGAACCCCTTGATCAGGGAGGGCCCCCGGACGGTAGCTCTTTGGGGGGGCAGAACTTCGCCGTGGCAAGAGTAGAAGACGATGGCACTGGACTCGGATTCCCAGTAGACGTAGGGGCCGTCGCTGTCGGGGCCCGGAATGAGGTTCTGGGCGGAAAGGCTCGCGGCCGGCAGGAAAACAAGAGCCGAAAGACCGCCGGCTTTCGCCAGGCCGTGGAGAAGATCGACGTGTTTCATGGGAGGGTCCCCCGATTGAGAAGAGGTGGCGGGCCCGTCTCCGGGTCATTCCCTCGGGAAAGGTACCCTGCTCACGGGGCTTCCGCAGCCTTGCGCCGGAGGCCACCAGGCATTCGGTTGAACCATACACAGGAAACGGCCACCAGGTGCCGGAGTGGGCAGGAAGCGAGGAGATCTCCCTTCCCTCGTTGCCGAGATCGCCCGCGCTCCCTCACTCCGAGATTCCGGATGCCTGAACCGTCCTGCTCTCTCGTCCCTCGTTGACAAGCCGGCTTCGGAGCCGGAATCTCACGGGAAGCAATCACACCCTTCGAAGGAGCACACCATGTCTCGTACGAGCTGGTCGGCGGTCGTCGTACTCCTTGCGCTGGCCCTTCTTGTTCCGAGGTCATCCCACGCGCAACAGGCCACGACCGACGTCCTGAACGCGCCCACCCACCCCCTCCTGCGCCCGTTCAGGTGGAGGAGCATCGGGCCGGTAGGACAGGGCGGCCGGGTGGACGACATCGCGGCGGACCCCACGGATCCCCGTGTCTTCTTCGTGGGTTTCGCCACCGGCGGGTTGTGGAAGACCACCAACAACGGAACCACCTTCAAGCCGGTCTTCGACCACTATGAGACCCACTCCATCGGGGATATCGCCATCGCGCCGTCCCGGACCAGTGTCATCTATGTGGGAACGGGGGAGTCCAACAATCGGCAGAGCTCCTCCTTCGGCGCAGGTGTCTACAAGAGCACCGACGGAGGTGAGACCTTCACGTTCGTCGGACTGCGGGAGACCCAATCCATCGCACGGGTCCGTGTGCATCCATCGAACCCGGACATCGTATGGGTAGCGGCCAACGGCCACCTCTTCGGTCCCAACCCCGAGCGGGGGGTCTACAAGAGCACCGACGGGGGCGCCACATGGAACCAGGTGCTGAGGGTGGACGAGAATACCGGGGCCACGGACCTGGTCCTCGATCCGTCCAACCCCAATACGCTCTTCGCCGCCACCTATCAGCGCCGGCGCACGGCGTGCTGCTTCGTGGGTGGGGGTGAGGGCTCGGGTGTCTGGCGGTCCGACGACGGGGGGGAGAGCTGGTCCCGGGTCTCCGGTGGCGGATTCCCCGAAGGAACGAAGGGTCGCATCGCTCTGGCCATGACGCCAGCCGACCCGGACATGCTGTACGCACAGATCGAGCTTGCGGCGGACGACGAGCGCGAGCTCTCGGAAGACGAGGCCGAGGAGATGCAGCGCCTCAGCCGCGCCGACTCGCTACCTCCAGACCCCGAGTTCTCGGGCATCTGGCGTTCGGCGGACAAGGGGCGCACCTGGGAGTTCCGGTCCAACATGAACGGACGGCCCATGTACTTCTCCCAGATTCGGGTCTCTCCGGAGAACGCCGACCTCGTCTACTCCGTGGACCTGGAGATCCGGAAGTCCCGGGACGGTGGCCGCACCTTCGAGCAGCTGGACGGTTACGGTCACGTGGATCAGCACGCCTTCTGGATCGACCCGGCGTCCGACGATCATATGATGATCGGCAACGACGGATCGGTGGACGTGACCTGGGATGAGGGGGAGACCTGGGAGTCGCTGCGGACCTGGGCGGTGGGGCAGCCCTACCATGTGTCGGTGGACATGCGCCGACCCTACTACGTCTGCACGGGGCTTCAGGACAACGGCTCCTGGTGCGGGCCCAGCTCGGTCCGAAACGGGGAGATCCTGCCCCAGGACTGGTACCGGGTGGGTGGGGGTGACGGCTTCTATACCCAGATGGATCCCACCGACTACGCCATC